>QWHP01000194.1 GCA_021404985.1 Actinobacteria bacterium ATB1 | reverse complement strand
GTGCAGGCGGGCAACCGGAACCTTGTCCCCTGTCATCGCCATCTCGAGTGCGAGCTTCTCGCCGGCGAGGCGGGAAAGGTTGGCGAGTCCACCGGCGACGGCGAGGAGAGAGCGCTTGACCTCGGGGATCCCCAGGTGGACGTGTTCCTCTGCAACGATCAGATCGCTCGCGATGGCGATCTCGCATCCTCCGGCGAGAGCGTCCCCCTGCAGGGCTGCGATGACCGGCTTCGTCCGCTCGCGGCGGACGTACCCTGCGAAGTTCCCGCGCTCGGTGGTGAGACCGGCCGCACCACCGGCCGAGATCGCCTTCAGATCGGCACCGGCGCAGAAGACAGGTCCGTTCCCGGTGAGGATGCCGATCCAGAGATCTTCGTCCTCCTCGAGCTCGTCGATCGCCGCCTCGAGCCCTTGGGCGACCTCGGGACTCACGGCGTTGCGGGCCTCGGGCCTGTCCAGAGTGATGACGAGGATGTGGCCGCGCTGTTCGGTGAGCACCGGGCTCTTGTTGACTTCCATGTCAACAAGACTGCCGAAGTTCGCCCCGGATCTGCAAGGCACGCGACTGGCATCCCGAGGCCGTGGCGCTCAATAGAGTGAGGGCACATTGAACTGGGTCGACCTCCTCCTTCTCGTCGCCCTCGTGGCTGCTGCCGTCTGGGGGGCATCGACGGGTCTCATCGCACAGGGCGTGATCCTCGCGGGGATCGTCTGCGGGCTCTTCGCCGGCACCGGCCTCGCCGTCTGGCTGTCCGGGTCCTTCGACGACACCGACGTGCGGACGGCAGTGTCGATGGCCGTGCTCCTCACGGTCCTCGTGCTCTGCTACTCGGGCGCGGCGGCCATCGGGACCCACCTTCGGCGTCGGATGCGGAGCGGATGGGGTCGCGCGCTCGACACGGGTGCCGGGACGACGGCTGCGATGGTGGGTGTTGCCCTGGCCGCTTGGCTCTTCGCCATACCTATGGCCGAGACGCCCTTCACGAATCTGTCGGAGGGGATGAAGTCGTCGATGCTCATGCGCGTGGTCCGTTCGTCTCCTCCGCCGGCGGACCTCCTCTCCGGCCTCCGTCAGGCGCTGCGAGAGACCGGCTTCCCCGTCGTCTTCGAGTCGCTTCCCAGCACGACGGGCGGCACGTCCTCCCCCCCGGACCCGGCGATCGCAGAAAACGCCGGCGTGGCCGCCGCCGGAGAGTCGACCGTCAAGCTGATCGCCGAGGCGTGCGGAGGAGGCTCGGAGGGCAGCGGCTGGGTCTATGCACCGAACCGGATCGCGACCAACGCGCACGTCGTCGCGGGCGCGCGCAGACAGATCGAGGTCGAGACACGCTCCGGGAGCGTGTTCAGCGGCCGCGTCGTCGCCTACGACGCCCAGAGCGACGTCGCGGTGGTGGCGGTCAACAACCTTCCCCTTGCCCCCCTCCCCTGGACGAGGCAGTCGGCCGTCGACGACCTGTCCGTCGCCGCACTCGGGTTCCCCGAGAACGGCCCGTTCACGGTGACACCCGGCCGGATACGCGACGAGCTCACAGCGCGCGGCCGCGACATCTACGACACGCAGGTGGTGGAACGTTCGATCTACGAGATCTCGACCCGCATCAGGCCCGGGAACAGCGGAGGGCCGCTCGTCTCCCCGCAGGGGACCGTCTACGGGACCGTCTTCGCGGCATCGAGCACCGATCCCGACATCGGCTACGCACTCACCGGATCGGAGGTCGCCGACGTGCTCGACGCGGGCGCAGGCGCGTCCGAGAGGGTCGGCACGGGCGACTGCCTCTGAGCCGACAGTCCACTCGCGTCGTACGGGACTATCGTGCGTCCCCGTGGATCTCGGACTCTCGGGCAGGAAGGCCGCGGTCGCCGCCGCCTCACGGGGACTCGGCTTCGCTGTCGCCGCAGCCTTGGCGGCCGAGGGCGTACGCGTGGCGGTGTGCAGTCGCGACCGGGCGCGCATCGAGGCGGCTGCAGCGGCTGTCGGCCCGGGCGCCGTGCCCCTCGTCCACGACGTGTCCGCCGTGGACGACGCCGCGGCCTTCGTCCTCGAGGCAGAAGCAGCCCTCGGCGGGATCGACATCCTGGTCACGAACTCGGGAGGCCCTCCTGTAGGAGGCTTCGCCGACACAGAGCTCGGAGCTTATGCGGAGGCGTTCGACGCGAACGCCCGCTCCGCGATCGCAATGACTCAGGTCGCCGTCCCCCCGATGCGCCGCCAGGGCTGGGGACGGATCGTCGCGATCACGACGCTGGGAGTCCGCCAGCCGCCCACGAACCTGATCCTGTCGAACGTCGCCCGCGCCGGCCTGACCGCGTACCTGCGGACACTTGCCACGACACTGGCAGCGGACGGGATCACGGTCAACTCGGTGCAGCCGGGCCTGCACGACACCGAGCGCCTCCGAGAGATCTTCGGCGACGACGTGGAGCACGCAGCACGGGGACTGCCTCCGCGGCGCCTTGGGGCGCCCTCGGACTTCGGCTCCGTGGTTGCCTTTCTCTGCTCGGAGCAGGCGAACTTCGTGAACGGAGTCGCCCTCCAGGTCGACGGGGGAACGTACCCCGGACTGCAGTAGCCACGATGAGGAGGGAGAGTCGCAGCCGATGTTGAGACACGTGGCGATGTTCCGCTGGTCCGAGTCGGCGGGAGAGACCGAGCGCATGGCCGTCGAGTCACGTCTCGCTTCACTCCCGTCCCTGATCCCCGAGATCGCCGACTACAGGTTCGGGCACGACATCGGGCTCAGCCCCGGAAACCGGGATTTCGTGGTCGTCGCCGACTTCGCATCCGTCGACGACTATCTCGCCTATCGGGACCACCCGGCCCATCGGGCCGTGATCGAGGACGTGATCCTCCCCATCGTCTCCGAACGCGGAGCCATCCAGTTCGACCTGGGAACGTGACGAGGGAGATCGCTCAGGCACGCGAAAGTTCGACAGGCAACCAACGAAAGGAAGATCCGATGTCCAAGATCGCCGTCGTGGCGAAGCTCACCTGCCAGCCGGGAAGACGCGACGAGTTCCTCGAGGCCGCCGCCGGCATCGTCGACCACGCGAACCAAAACGAGGCAGGCACCGAGTTCTACGCCATGCACAAGGCCCTCGACGACGACGACACGGTCTGGTTCTACGAGCTCTACGCGGACGACGCCGCCTTCATGGCGCACAGCACCTCTGACGCCATGGCGGACTTCATCGCGAAGATCGGGGGCCTCCTCGGCGGGGCTCCGGAGCTGATCCGAATGGAGCCATGTCGGGGCAGCGCAGTCTGAGGCAGTTTGAGACGGCGGCCCGTTTCGCCGGGCATATTTTTCCTTGCCAAAGGCTGAGCCTGCGATTAAATTGGAAAGGTACCCCGAACGGGCATGAAGCCAGCACGTTGAGGTCCGGGCGAGCAGTCGGACGGATCTCCGAGCAGGTGGAAGGTCAGTTCGGGGTACATCTTTTCTCCTCTCGTCTTACACAGGCTCTTACGCAGTTCGGCTCGTACGGGACTTGTACGACTCTGCGACGCCACTCTGTGTCACGGGAGGGGCCTTCGGCGGATACCTTTGGCACGCACACCGGTACGCGTTCTCGAGAGACCCAGCGGAGGAGACCGTGGCACGACACGAGATCACCATGCCCCAGCTCGGCGAGTCTGTGACTGAGGGCACGGTCACCAGGTGGCTCAAGCAGCCCGGTGACAGGGTGGAGGTGGACGAGCTCCTCTTCGAGGTCTCCACCGACAAGGTGGACTCGGAGGTGCCCTCCCCCAACGCCGGATACCTCGTCGAGATCCTCGTGCCCGAGGGCGAGACAGTCGACGTCGGCAGGCCCCTCTGCGTCGTGGCCGACACAGCCGGCGAAGCCGGCAAGGCCCCTGCTCCGGCGGCTGCCGAGCCTGCTTCGGCACCGGCACCACCCCCAGCCGAAGCGCCACCCCCAGCCGAAGCGCCACCGCCGTCAGCACCTCCACCCCCGGGCGCGGCGTCCCCGGCCGCGGCGTCCCCGGCCGCGGCGTCCTCGAAGGTTCTCTCGCCGGTGGTGCGCCGCCTGATCAGCGAACACGGCCTCGACCCCGAGGCAATCCCCGGGACCGGCACGGGAGGACGCATCACGCGAAGCGACGTCCTCGCCTTCGTGGAGGGCGTGGAAAGCTCCACTCCGCCGCCTATGTCCGAGGCTGCTCCCCCTCCGAAGCCCGCACCGGCACCCCCACCAGCGGCGGCGCCCATCGGCGCCGGAGACCAGATCATCCCCTTCTCCAACATCCGCAAGCGCACTGCCGAGCACATGGTCCGCTCCAAGGCCACGAGCCCTCATGCCCTCATGGTGTTCGAGGTCGACTTCGAGAACGTAGAGACCGTGCGTACCGCAGTACGCGAGGACTGGCGCGCAACCGAGGGATTCGGCCTGACATACCTGCCGTTCATCGCCAGAGCGGTCTGCGACACGATCAGGGAGTTCCCGATGGTGAACGCCTCGGTCGAGGGCGAGAACCTCCACGTCCATGGGGCCTGCAACCTCGGGGTCGCGGTCGACCTCGACTTCCAGGGCCTCGTCGTCCCCGTGGTGAGGGACGCCGAGACGAAGCGGCTCCGCCAGATCGCCCGCGAGATCCGCGATCTGGCGGAGAGGGCGCGCTCCAAGCGCCTCTCCCCGGACGATCTCATGGGCGGAACTTTCACGCTCACGAACGCAGGGCCCTACGGTACGCTCATCACCGGACCGATCATCAGCCAGCCACAGGTTGCGATCCTCTCGACCGACGGCGTGGCGAAGCGTCCTGTCGTGGTCGAAGGACCCCAAGGTGACGCGATCGCGATTCACCATGTGGCGAACCTCTGCCTCACGTGGGACCACAGGGCTTTCGACGGCGCCTACTCGGGTGCGTTCCTCCGCCGGCTAAAGGAGATCATCGAGACTCGCGACTGGTCGGCCGAGGTCATCTGATTCCGACTCCGGCCGCGTCGGGTGCGCGTCACTCGGAGATGATCCTCTCGGCGACCTTGCGCATCGAGAGGCGCGAGCGCATGGCCTCCTGCTGGATTCGGCGGAAGGCCTCGGTCTCGGACACGCCCTCGACGTCCATGAGCTTGCCCTTGGCGCGGTCGATGACCTTGCGGGACTCGAGCCGCTCGTTCAGGTCCTCTATCTCGGACTCGAGGGACTGGACCTCGGTGAAACGGCCGAGGGCCACCTCGATGGCCGGTACGAGATCTGCCTTCTGGAAAGGCTTGACGACATAGGCGTAGGCGCCGGCCTCGCGGGCAGTCTTCACCAGCTCCCGCTGGCTGAACGCAGTGAGGATGAGAACAGCCGACCAGCGGTGCGACACGATCTCGCGTGCGGCTGTGAGCCCGTCCGTGCCGGGCATCTTGATGTCGAGGATCGTGAGGTCCGGGCGAAGTTCGTTGGCGAGGCGAACGGCGTCGTCACCGTTGTCGACCTCGGCCGCCACGTCGTACCCCTCCTCCTCGAGCATCTCGCGCAGGTCGAGGCGGATGATCGCCTCGTCCTCGGCGATCAGCACTCGGGTCTCGTGCGGTTCTGCGGTCATCTGCGCCTAAGTCAACTCGTCCAACAGGGCATCGCGGCGCTCGCGCAGCTCCTCGAGCCGGCGGGCCGCTCGGTCGCGTTCCCGAGCCATCGCCTCGTACATACGCACCGTCTCGTCGTGTTCCACTCTCGCGAGCGGAGCCTCGGTGACGAGACTCTCGATCCGGGACGCATCCACCTCGTGATCGAGCGCCCCGAGCTGGGCCTGGAGCGTATCGAGCTCGGTTTCGGCACGCCTGATCTTATCCGACAGCGCGCGCAGGCGGCGCTCAGCACGTCTTCTCACGGGTGACGAGTGTAGGGAGCGCACGAGGACCGGGGGACCCAATGCGATCCCACGGGACGGCAGCGACAGGTACGCTTCGGCGTCACGGCCCGGGTGGCGGAATTGGCAGACGCGACGGACTCAAAATCCGTTGCCCGCAAGGGTGTGAGGGTTCGAGTCCCTCCCCGGGCACCGAGGTCAGAGCCTGGTCCTTACCGGCA
>QWHP01000193.1 GCA_021404985.1 Actinobacteria bacterium ATB1 | reverse complement strand
GGGACGTGCGGGTGGTCGATCGGGCCCGGATTGAAGAACGGGTTCATCAGCGTGAAGCGATAGTCGGTGCCCTCGAAGTCGGGCTTGCCACCCTCCTGGAAGACGCGGAACATCGCCTGCAGGCAGAGGACGTAGTCGCGGAGGCGCGGGCCGGGTGGGCCCGTCCACGTGGCCGCGTACCGGCGCTCCACGTGGCTGCGAACCTGCGTGCCGAGACCCAGACGGAAGCGTCCCGTCGAGAGCTGCTGGAGATCCCAGGCGACCTGTGCAGTGACGAGGGGGCTGCGGGGAAACGCGATCGCGACATTGGTTCCCAGAGCGATCCGATCCGTGTGCTCGGCTGCGATCGCAAGGGGGAGGAAGGGATCGTGCCCGGCCTCGGGGGCCGTCACCCCGTCGAAGCCCAGCCGTTGCGCCCGCGTAGCGGCGGCGACGATCGACTCGATGTTCGCAGGGGGCTGTCCGTCCCCCGCGTACTGCTCCGTGTCGGGGCTCAGCATCACGGTCTCGACTCGAAAGCTCACTCCGGGTTCCCCGCGTTCACACTCGTCGGACTGAACAACTGGTCTTTATTCCTGACCAGATGGTAGGAATTGTACTCCCGACCCGCAGTGAAGTCCTGCCCGTCACGGGTGCCGCCCCGGGAATAGGTAGGGCGACCGCCCTCAGGTTTGGTGCAAGCGGGGCCAGCCTGTGCTGTCTGGACCTCGATGCGGACGGCGCACGAGAGACAGCCGAGACCGTCAACGCAGACGGAGGCGACGCGTTCGGGTGCGGTGGTGACGTGAGTGACGAAGTGGACGTCAAGGGTGCCGTCGCCACCGTGCTCGAACGCCATGGACGCCTCGACGTCCTGGCCAACGTCGCTGGGATAGGGCACTTCCGGCACACGCCCGAGGAATCGCTCGCAGACTGGAGCAGGATCCTCGGGGTGAACCTGACCGGAACCTTCCTGATGGCGCGCGAGGCGCTCCCTCACCTCGTCGAGACGAAGGGGGTCATCGTCAACGTCGCCTCCGTTGCCGGTCTGACCGCCCACCCGTACACGGCGGCCTACGGCTCCTCGAAGGGTGGTGTTCTCATGCTGACCAAGTCCTTGGCGCTCGAGTACGCCTCCCGCGGTGTCCGCGTCAACGCGATCTGCCCAAGCGGGGTACTGACCCCGATCGTCACCCAGTTCGCCGCACCCGACGGGGCCGAGGAGATCCTCTTTCAGAGGATCATTCCTCCGAACGGGCAGCTCATCGACCCCGGAGAGATCGCATGCGCGATCGAGTTCCTCGCCTCAGCGGAGATGGGGAACATGACGGGAGCCGTCCTCACGATCGACGGCGGCGTGACCCTCTGAGAGCGGGCGGAAGAACATGGACCTGAACGACTCACCCGCCGAAGCGATCTTCCGCAAGGAAGCATGCAACTTCCTCGAGAGTCACTCACCCATGGTCAAGGACCTCGACACGAGCCACGGCGACTGGGAACCGATGCTCGAGGTCCTCACGGAGTGGCAGAGGATCCTCTTCGAGCACGGCTGGGCGGCGATCACCTGGCCGGAGGAGTACGGCGGCCGGGGCGGAGGCCCCGTAGAGCAGATCATCTGGAACCAGGAGTGCATGAGGGTGGGGGTGCCGGCCTCGATCAACATCGTCGGAATCGGTATGGCCGGGCCGGCGATCATCGCCCACGGGTCCGAGGTCCAGAGGGAGCGGTTCCTGAGCAGGATCCTCTGTGGCGAGGAGATCTGGTGCCAGCTCTTCAGCGAGCCCGGCGCCGGCTCCGACCTCGCGTCGGTGCGGACACGGGCGCGGCGGGAGGGCGACGAGTGGGTGGTCACAGGACAGAAGGTCTGGTCGTCGGGAGCACACTTCTCGAAGCGGGGCATCCTCCTCGCTCGGACCGACACGACCGTCCCCAAGCACGACGGCATCACGTTCTTCCTCCTCGACATGGACACCCCCGGTGTGACCGTGCGCCCGTTGAGGCAGGTGACCGGTGAGGCGCACTTCAACGAGGTCTTCCTCGACGAGGTGCGGATCCCGGACTGCGACAGGGTCGGCGAGCCTGGGGATGGTTGGAGTGTCGCCGTCACGACGATCATGCACGAGCGGATGACCCTCGGCGGGTCTCTGGGCGTCTTCAAGATGGACGACCTCATGGACCACGCGCGAGCCTGCGGCCCTCTCGACCGGGTCGTACGGGACAGGATCGCCCACGTCTACTCGCTGGACCGCTGCCTCGAGTTCCTCAACGCCCGGATGATCTCCAAGCTCGGTGCCGGGCAGATTCCTACGGCAGAGGGCTCGATCGCGAAGCTGTGTGCCTCGCGCCTGTTCACGGAGGCTGCCGACGTCGCGCTTTGCATGTCCGGACCGGCGGCGGTGGTCGACGATGGCCCGTGGCAGCGCCTCTTCCTCATCGCTCCCGGGATACATGTAGGTGGCGGCACGGACGAGGTCCAGCGCAACGCCGTCGCCGAACGTGTCCTCGGGTTGCCGCGGGAAGCCGACGAGAGCCGGACGCTTCCTTTCGACCGGCTCTACTCCGGCTGATCCGAGGCGAGCCGTTCCGGGCGCCCCATTCCAAGCCTGGGTTGGAGGTGCCCCTGGGATCAGGCCAGGACCTCACACTTCGGTCGAAACCGGCGCAGGCGCAGCGGATCCGGCGCTGCGGCCAATGCTGCCCTTCCCGTTACCGTCCGCATTCCCGTTCGAAGACGCGTCCTCGGTGAGGTCCACTCCCGTCATCCGGCGCCTCTCCCGTCTCCCCCAGAGAACGAGGAAGGGAGGCAGGACGGCAACCGAGGCGATCAGGGCGTAGAGGATCGTCAGTGCGGTCAGGCCGCCGAACTGCCTCATGGGTGCAAGCGACGAGAAGATCAGGACACCGAAGCCGACGATGGTCGTGAGGGCAGAGCCGAGCAGTGCACCGCCGGTGTGGCCCATCGTGGAGTGCAGAGCCTCCCGCACGTCCGGATGCCGCTCGAGGTCCTCGAGAAACCTGTTGATCACGTGGATCGAGTACGGCACCCCGATGCCGATCGACAGCGCCGTGATCATCGCCGTGAGGACGTTGAAGCTCAGGTCGAGCAGGACCATGGTCCCGAGGACCCAGGCCATGGTCAGGCACACGGGAAGGACAGCGAGGAGCCCGAGTCCCGGGCGCCGGAAGTAGAAGCCGAAGTAGAGCAGGAGGACTATCGCGGCACCGACCACCGTGGTGACGATCGACTGGATCTGGCTCGCCCGCAGCGTGTCCATCACCTCGAACACGACGATTCCCTCGCTCGTCGGGACCGCATCCCCGCCCAGGTCCGTCAGCGGGGTGGCCGCGGCGACGAGACCGTCCCGCAGGGCCCGGTTTTCGTCGTGAGAGGAGAGGTTCTGAAGGGGGACGACGAGGGCTGCCCGGTCCATCTCGGGGTTGAGCGTTGCGGCGAGCGCGTCCGGCGCGACTTCGCCGAGGGCGTCGAAGAGGGCCTCGGGCCCACCGGACTCGTCTGCCTTGTCGAGAGCGTTCTCGACGGCCGGCGAGTACGGATCCTGCGGAAGATCGGGGTTGAGTGTCGCCCAATCCTCGGCGAGCGTTACGACGGAGGGCTGAACCGACCCAGCGACACCGACCACGGATCCGAGCGCCTTGTTTGTCTCGCGCATCGCCGCGAACACCTCGGGGTCGGTCATGTCAGCGCGCACGAGCACCGTCGCGGTGTCTCCCCGGCTGCGGAACTCGTCCTCGAGGAACACGAGCGTGTCGTAGACCTCGTTGTCCTGCGGGATGAAGTCCTTGGACGAGAAGGCCGTCGACAGGTTCGTGGTGAGGGCGGGACACACGGCCGTGATCGCGACGCCGACGGCGACCGAGATGCCGGGACGACGGTCGGCGACGTCGGCGATCTTCTCGAGGACGATGCTCGCACCGGGGACGGTGTCGGCCACGCGCTTGGTCTCGAGGCCCCTGCCCTTGCGGACGCGACGGCCGTCGAGGAGCACCCGGATCGAGGGGATGAACGTCGTCATCACGACGAAGGCCGCGACGATGCCGAGCGTGACGAATACTCCGAAGTCCTGGATGGGCGGGAGTGGAGAGGTGAGGTTCGTGAGGAAGCCGACAGCGGTCGTGATGGTCGCGAGCACGAGGGCGGCGCCGACCGTCAGGATCGCAGGCTTGATCGCCTGTCGCGGCCGGTCGGGGGAGCAGTAGACGAGCTCCTCGCGATAGCGCGACGTGATGTGGATCGCGTAGTCGATCGCCATCCCCACGAGCAGTACGGGAATCATGACCGTCATGCTGTTGAAAGGGCCCGTCCAGCCCAGGTACCCGGGGCCGACGAGGACGCCGAGTCCGTACATCCAGACCACCGTCAGGACGAGCGCGACCATCCCGAGCGCCACGTCGCTGAAGGTGCGGTACAGGATGATCAGGATCACGAGGATCAGGCCCATGGCGAGGAGGAACAACGGTCCCGTCTCGCGCTGCCCCTCGTCGAGCACCTCCTGGAGCACTCCCTGGTTGAAGACCCTCACGTCCACGTTCTCGTAGTCGCCGCTCTCGACCGTGTCGGCGAGGTGAACCTCGGCTGCCTCGACGTCTTCTTCCTCGTGGGAGAAGTCGAGGTTGGCGAGGATCAGGGCTGCGCCCGCGCTGCCGTCGTCACGCCGTTCAGCAGTGGTCGCGCCGATCGATGCCTGGGCGCTTTCCGGGAGCCGGGCAAGGAGCTCGTCGGTGGGAGTCTGCGACAGGGTCGCCATGTCCCCCCCGGCCGCCATCAGGAGCATGTCGGCGTACGAGAAGGTCTGCTTCTGCGGGTCAGCGATCAGGTGGCGGGCGATCTCGGGGTCCTCGCGGATCACCTGTTCGATCTCGAGAACCTCGGCGACGACCTCGGGGTCGAACACGTTGTCGGCTTCGACCACGACCTGGGACGGGATCGAACTCGCCGTCTTGAACTTTGTCTGGAGTTCGTCGAGGGCGCGCGCGGTGTCGTTGTCCGGAAGGAAGTCCTTGTTGTCGTTGGACATCTCCTGCTGGGATGCGAGACCGCCGAGTACCACGGTCAGTAGCGCCACCGCGATCACGGTCCATCCGGGGCGGCGGCTCGACAGTCCCGAGAGCCAACTGACGACGCTTCTCATCTCTTCTCCCTCTTCCCACCCACTCCACGGGATGTGGGTTGCTTGGTTGTCGACTTCCTGTTGATCCCGTGCAGCCCGCCGTCGAGGAGGTCGAGTGCCTCGGCGGCGAGCTCGGCCAGGCTCGCCTCGGCGCCGAGGTCGAGCCAGGCGTCGATCGCAGCCCGGACGGCAGCGACCGATGTCGCCGCCACGACGCCGGGGATCATGGTCTTGCACCTCTCCAAGCCGAGGCGTTCGGCAACGACGTCGGCGATCGCCTCCTCCCACGCCGTTTGGAGCTCGAGGTGGCGGGCCGTCACCGACGGCGTCGCGCGCGCCGTGATGAGGCGAGCCCGGAATCCGTCGTGATCGGCCTCGACGTCCATGGAGAGCCCGATGAGCGACTCCCTGACCGCAGTGAGCACGGGCTCGTCGGGAGGCCGCGACGAGAGCGTGAGGCGAAGCTTGTCGAGGAGATCCGCGTGGTCGACGAAGAACACGTCCTCCTTCGCCTCGAAGTAGCGGAAGAAGGTGCGCCGCGAGGTGCCGGCCTCGGCGGCGATGTCGTCGACAGTGACGTGCTCGAACCCGCGATCGGCGAAGAGCCGCATCGCAGCGTCCGCCAGCTCGTGGCGGGTTCGTTCCTTGGTTCTCTCGCGGAGCGACGTGAACGTCATGGCAGTTCCGGTACAGGCTAACGAGAAATGGCACTGAGTGCCAAGATGGCATGAGATGTCAGAATTGTGCCAGGTGACGCGATCGCTACCCTTGGCGGAGACGGGTCGTCGAGAGAGGCGGGGCAGGCATGGCGGAGATCGAGGTCGGTCCGGCAGGAGATCTCGCACCCGGAGATGTCGTAGGGGCAGGGCCGTGGGCCGTCGGGAACTCGGGCGGTGAGCTCTTCGCAGTCAGCCGCAAGTGCCGCCACCTGCGCGCCGACCTTGCCGGCGGGAAGATCGGCGAGGACGGATGCCTGGAATGTCCCTGGCATCACGCACGCTTCGACGTCCGGACCGGTCGGATGACCGCCGGTCCGAGAGGTGGCTTCGCCAAGGTGCCGGGCCTCGACTGGTTCTTCCGCACGCTCACGAAGTTCCGCCCCCTCCGTCGTGGAACGGTTGTGGAGAGGGACGGCACCCTCTTCGTCGACTGATCCCGGACGGGCGTCGCCGTGGTCGTCGAGCCCTGGACCTCGAGTGGTCCGCCCAAAGGTGAGGTGGCGATACCCGAATTCGCGTCCGAGGTCGTGCACGGCGCCCGTCTGCGCTGCGTCTGGGTGAATGCCCTCGGCACAATGACCTTCGCAGTCGTCGGGTCCGATCGATTCCTCAAGTGGGCACACACGCACGGTGAGGCTGACCTGAGCGGGGAGGCAGAGCGCATGAGGTGGGCCCGCCGGTACGCCACCGTTCCGGAGGTGGTGGACTGCGGAAAGGCACCCGACGGCTCGGCCTGGCTGCTCACGGGCGCGCTCGAGGGCACGAGTGCCGTCGCGGAGAGGTGGAAGGCGGAGCCGCGCAGGGCCGTCCAAGCGTTGGGGGAGGGCCT
>QWHP01000192.1 GCA_021404985.1 Actinobacteria bacterium ATB1 | reverse complement strand
GACGGTCCGCAACAGGCTCGCGGTCTACGAGGAAGAGACGGCCCCGGTCGTCGACTACTACCGGCAGCGGCCCGGGCTCGTCGCCGATGTCGACGGGATCGGCAGTGTCGACGAGGTGACACGCCGAATTCAGGCAGTCCTCGGCTGAGGCCAAGGACGTTCTTCAGGCTTGTGCCTGCACGAAGTCGAACGTCATCGTCCGCGCACACCGGCCCTCGGTGTGCGCGGTGCAGTGCAGTGTGTCGGGGCTGATCGTCCAAGCGACACCGAGAGTGTCCATCCAGCCGTAGATGCGTTCGAAGATCCCGCATTCGTAGTCGTCGGCAACACCGAGCATCGTGACGCCATCGTGGGCGAAGCAGCTGTGCCACTCGAATGTGACCGAGAAGTCGGCCGGGTGCCATTTCCAGGAGAAGTCCATGAAGTCACCCAGGACGAGCGCTGACGCCCCGTCGAAGAAGGACCGCATCTCCTCGAAGTTCGTCACCCCTTCCATGCCGAGGATCCGGAGGATGCGGCGAGCCTCGATGCCGGCCATGCTCCGAACGGCGGCGCGGTTCAGCTTGTTGGCGGTCTCGATGCCGACTTCGTTCACAGCGTTCCCGAACCACATCGCATCGTGGGTCATCCAGTTCTTCACCAGCAGGCCCTTGAGCTGCGGCTTGTCCAATCGGTCGAGGGCATCGTTCGCGGAGGTGTTCACGTCCGGTCTCCTTGCGTGCGGAGCTCGTCCGCCGGGCCGTGCGAGCGGCGGAGTCTGATCTCACGGTGAATGGCTTCCCGCTCATGCGGCACCAGAAAGGCTTCGAGGGCCGGGAAGATTACGCCCTCCTCGAGCTCGAGATGCCGCTCCCAAAGGGGTGCCAGAACCTTCAGAGTCTCTGACAGGTCTGCCGTCGCGGCTTCGTCGGCGACCCGGGACGGGTCGGCGGAGATCTCTCTGCACTGCGAGATCAGCCTCGACACGGGATCGTGCAGGGCTCCGTGTTGTCGGTTCATCTCCGACAGGGCCGTGTCCACCATTGCGCTTCGGCCGGCGAGCAACGGACGAATGGATTCCTCCTCGTCGGCTTCGTGGAGCGGGAGAGCCTCGGCGAAGTAGCGCGCGATCCCCGAGGCTGCCTCGGCAGCTTCGGCTACGGGGAGGTCCTCGGCGTGCATCCAGAGGCGTGAAGCCTGGCCATTGAAGAATCGAATCTTGGCATGGCAGTCGAGGAGGGCAGAGGCGAGGTCTGCCCGGGTGGAGTGATCCGGCTTCGAAATGCGCAGACGCATGACAGTAAAGGGTAGGCCGCCATGGGCCGTGTGGCCGCAAATGGGTGCAGGTGGTACACTTGCCCGTCCGTTTGGGCCCCGGAAGGACCACGCGCGCTTGGCACCACAGCATGGCTAAGAAGGAAGACACGCTCGAGGTGGAGGGCACGGTGGTCGAGCCGTTGCCCAACGCCATGTTCCGCGTGGAACTCGCTAACGGACACAAGATACTGGCTCATATCTCGGGCAAGATGCGCATGCACTACATACGAATCCTGCCGGGTGACAAGGTTCTCGTCGAGATGTCGCCATACGACCTGAGCCGGGGCCGGATCATCTACCGGTACAAATGAAGCAAGCCGGGCCGGGGCCACCGCTCGAGTCCATGGAGAGCGATCGTGAAGGTTAGACCTTCCGTCAAGAAGATCTGTGAGAAGTGCAAGGTGATCAGGCGTCACGGGCGTGTGATGGTCATCTGCGAGAACCCGCGTCACAAGCAGCGACAAGGCTGACCCGAGAGGAACAGGAACTCGATCGATGGCACGAATCGCAGGAGCCGACCTCCCCCGGGACCGGCGGACCGAGGTGGCCCTCACCTACATCTTCGGAGTCGGGCGAACCAGGTCGCGGGAGACGTGCCGGGGTACAGGTGTCGATCCCGACACCCGCGTGAAGGACCTGACGGAGGAAGAGGTCAGTCGTCTCCGCACCTGGATCGAGGGGCATTACCAGGTCGAAGGTGATCTTCGTCGCGAGGTCAACCAGGACATCAAGCGCAAGATCGAGATCGGCTGCTATCAGGGGATCCGTCACAGGCGAGGGCTTCCGGTGCGCGGTCAGAGGACCCACACGAACGCCAGGACCCGCAAGGGACCGAAGCGTCAGGTCGTCAAGAAGAAGGCCAAGGTCAGGAAGCACTGAGCCGTAAGAGGCAGCAAGGAAGACAGAGGAGCACGCGAGAGTGGCACAGTCCAAGGCCGGGGGCCGCAAGCCCCGTCGCCGGGAGCGCAAGAACGTCGCCCACGGCCAGGCGCACATCAAGACTTCGTTCAACAACACGATCGTCACGATCACAGACCTACAAGGCAACGCGATCGCCTGGGCGTCCGCCGGCAACGTCGGGTTCAAGGGGTCCCGGAAGTCGACCCCGTACGCCGCCCAGACGGCAGCCGAGCAGGCCGCCCGAAGGGCAATGGAGCACGGCATGAGGAAGGTCGACGTCTATGTCCGCGGTCCGGGCTCGGGGCGCGACACTGCCGTTCGCTCCCTGCAGAACACCGGGCTCGAGGTCACGGGCGTGCGTGACGTGACTCCAGTCCCCCACAACGGTTGCCGCCCCAAGAAGCGGCGCCGCATGTAGACAGTCGTACGGAATCCGAGGAACCAGGGAATGGCAAGAGACACAGGTCCGAGATGCAAGCGTTGCGGCCGGGAGCGACAGAAGCTCTTCCTGAAAGGGCAGCGCTGTTACACGCCCAAGTGCCGTATCGAGAAGCGTCCCTATCCCCCGGGTGAGCACGGGCGGGGCCGTATTCGCGAGTCCGAGTACATGCTCCAGCTCCGCGAGAAGCAGAAGGCGCGCAGGTTCTACGGAGTCCTCGAGAAGCAGTTCCGTCTCTACTACCAGGAGGCGAACCGCATGTCGGGTGTGACCGGTGAGAACCTGCTCCAACTGCTGGAGCGGCGCCTCGACAACGTCGTGTACCGCGCCGGGATGGCTGCCTCGCGCTCCCAGGCGCGTCAGCTCGTCAGCCACGGGCACCTCACGGTGAACGGCCGGCGCATGAAGGTGCCGTCGTACCGGGTCCGCCAGGGCGATACGGTCGCCGTTCGTGAGAAGAGCCGTAACATGATCACCATCCGGCACGCGCTCGACACCGCCCCCGCCAGTCCGGACTGGCTGCACCTCGACCGTGACAAGCTCGAGATCGAAGTTGCCCAGTTGCCCACCCGGGCACAGGTCGATGCCCCGGTCCGGGAGTCGTTGATCGTCGAGCTGTACTCGAAGTAAGGAGCCCACTTCGTGCTGATCGTCCAGCGTCCCCAGATTCGTCACCTGCCAGTGGAAGGGTTCGAGAGAACCAAGGGCCGTTTCGTGGTAGAGCCCCTCGAGCCCGGCCTCGGTTACACCATCGGGAACAGCCTGCGCCGAATCCTCCTCTCCTCGATTCCCGGTGCCGCGGTCACGAGCGTGACGTTCCGCCAGGCTCTCCACGAGTTCACGACGATCCCTGGCGTGAAGGAGGATGTCACCGACATCATCCTCAACGTCAAGGACGTCATCCTCACGTCGGCGACGGATGAGCCCGTCACTCTCACCCTGAACGTAACGGGTCCCGGAGAGGCCGCCGCGGAGCAGATCCGGACGACCGCGGACATAGAGATCATCAACCCCGAGCTTCACATCGCCACCGTCAACGACAAGGGCCGCCTCGAGATGGAGCTGACCGTCGAGCGGGGCCGGGGATACGTCAGCGCCGACCAGAACAAGCGTCCGAACCAGCCGATCGGATCTATTCCGATCGACTCGATCTTCTCCCCGGTGCGTCAGGTCTCCTACGAGGTGAGTCCCACCCGCGTCGAGCAGGCGACCAACTTCGACAAGTTGACTCTCTTCGTCGAGACGGACGGGTCGCTGTCGCCCGAAGAGGCCGTCAGCTCGGCGGGCAAGACGCTCCTCGGCCTCTTCGAGCTCTTCACCGATGTCGGCGAGGGTGAGGGACTCGAGATCGGCGAGCTCGTGACCGAGCAGCGCCTGCCACCCGAGCTGGAGATGTCGATCGAAGATCTGAACCTCTCCGAGCGGCCGCGCAACTGCCTCAAGCGTGCCCAGGTCGACACGGTTGCGGAGCTCCTCGAGAAGACCGAGGATGACCTTCTCTCGATCACGAACTTCGGGCAGAAGTCACTCGACGAGGTCCGGGCGAAGCTCGACGAGCTCGGCCTGTCCCTGAAGGGATCGGCACCCCGGGAACCGGAGGAGATCGAGGTCTAGTCTCTGCCGGCTCCTGCCGGCGGCCATCCACCCAGAGGCTCAGGATCAGAGGTTCACGATGCCCAAACCCAAGAGGGGCCCACGTCTCGGCGGCGGCCCGGACCAACAGAAGGCGATGCTGGCAAACCTTGCCGCCTCTCTGTTCGAGGCGGGCGCCATCACCACTACGGAGGCCAGGGCCAAGGCACTTCGGCCGTATGCGGAGCGGCTGATCACGAAGGCGAAATCCGGGTCCTTGCATGCCCGCCGCCAGGTTCTGAGCCGGATCGAGGACCGCAACGTCGCCCACATTCTCTTCGCCGAGATAGCACCGCGCTACGAGGACCGTGACGGGGGCTACACGCGCATCGTCAAGGTCGGCCCGCGAAAGGGCGACGGTGCTCCGATGGCAATCGTCGAGCTGGTCTGACGCGGGAGGTTTCCCGTCCGGGTACGTGGACTGGTCGCCTACGACGGCACTGAATTCCGGGGCTGGGCCCGACAGCGGGGCCTCCCTACCGTTCAGGCAACCCTCGAGAATGCTTTGGGGACCGTCCTCCAGGTTCCCGTGAATCTCGTGGCCGCAGGCCGCACCGATGCAGGAGTCCATGCCTGGGGACAGGTCTTTTCGTGCGACGTCCCGGACGGCACCGATCTCGACACGGTTCGCGCGGCCGTCAACTCCCTCACACCCGTGAGCGTCGCCCTGCGGCAGCTCGAGGTTGCCCCCGATGGGTTCTCGGCCCGATTCTCGGCGACGAGTCGAACCTACGTGTACCGGCTCAACACTGCGAGGGAGCCGGACCCTTTCCTCCACAGGTTCGAGTGGTGGGTGAAGAGCCCTCTCGACATCGAAGCAATGGAACGATTCGACGGGTCCTGGGTGCGACCCTTCGTACTCCGGACGACTCGCGTGCCGAAGTCTGGCTGGAGGCGACGTCGTTCTGCCACCAGATGGTCCGTTCGATAGTCGGTCTCCTCGAGGCTGTGGGGCACGATCGTCGGGGCCCGGGGGGGATGGACGAGGTGCTGAGGTCACGTGACAGGTCGGCCAATTCCAACGTCGCCCCTCCCCACGGCCTGACGCTGTGGCGGGTCTCCTATGGCACGGAGACCACCCCTTGACGGCGGGCGATCGCCTGGTCAGGATGGTTTGGACTCGACATCCCGGCATTCGACCGCAGCACCCCCGATTGGAGAGCCATGGCCGACGTACCCGACAGACCACCAGCGTCGCTCGAACGCGCACGTGACGTCAGGGAAGACCTCTTCGAAGTCATGGTGGACGTCGAAGGTGCCTTGGCATCGCCGATCGGTGCCGACGTCTCGGGTTGGTGCGGTTCCGTTTCCAAGCCTCTCCGCCGGCTGAAGGATGCCTTCGACGCCCACTGCGAGGTGACCGAAGGCCACGACGGTCTCTTCGGCGCGATTCTCCTCGATGCCCCACGGGTGCAGGCGAAGGTGCGACGGCTCGAGCAGGACCACAAGGACATCGACCAGGCCCTGATCGGGCTCTTGTCGGATCTCGCCGACCCGAAGGTCGATCCGGAGGCAGTCCGGGTCAAGGGGACCGAACTCCTCGGTCTTCTGGCCCGTCACCGTCAGCGCGGCGCGGACGCTGTCTACGACGCGTACTCGGTCGACATCGGCGGTGAGTGAGGAAGGACAGCCGGAGGGACACCGGGTCAGGAGAGCACGTCGCCGGTGTACACGGCTTCGAAAGCGGAACCCGGCACGAGCTTGAGCTGGTTCAGGTCCTCGTCGTCCCAGCGCGGATCTGTCGCACCTGTGAAATACCAGTCGGATCCGTTGTCGGCGACGATCATTCCGTAGCGCTTCATCGCTTCGGCAATCACGCGGGCCTGGCCTGCCATCCACGAGATGTCATAGTCCGCCCGCATGCGCACACGCAGCCCCATGGGGGGACGGTTCGGGTCGGTCGACGAGGAAGCGAAGTGCGTTGCGGGCAGGATGTATCCCCTCTGAGTGCGCGAAACCGTGAAGCGGATGGCGTGGCGAACCTCCCCCGAAGCGACCTCGTCGTAGCGGACGAGCCCGGGGAAGATGGGAAGTCCTGCGGCATCCGCGCTCGTCCAGCCGAGCGGACGGAGGGTGTTCGAACGGAGATCCCACACCGCCCCGTTGGCGACGTCCCATCCCGGACCGACGTAGTAGGAGAGATAGGTCTCGTAGAGCATGCAGTTGTCCGCATCGACGACCACGACGTGTCTGTCCCCAGTGCCGTCGGACCCACCCTCTACGGGTGCATCCGGGGGGAAGGGGTATGGCCCAGGGTCGCTTTCTGCCGGATAGTGGGTGAAGTCGATGGGGACCTTCGGTTGGTCGGACCCGACGGTCGTGAAGGGGATCCCGTACGCGCCGTCGCCGCCGAAGTCGGGGTGGAGCCGACGACCGGTGCCGATGGATGCGATGAAGTTCGCCGAGTTCGGGTGGGCCGGATAAGAGGAAACGTCTGTGTTCCAGGGATTGTCCGCCGGGAGCACCGGGCAGGGCCCGAGAGTCGGGCCTGTGGCCGGGGGGGTGCATCTCCGCCGTGTGAGGCAAACGGGGATGCGTACGTTCGGGCTCCCCCCCTGGGCGGAGACGTCCGCTGGCGACGAGGGCGTCGTCGCCTCCGCCTGCCCGCCGGCCATGAGGGTGAGCATGGAGGTGAGAACAACCGACGAAACCGTGAACGCCGCACGCCATCGGTTCCCCTCGAACCCCATGTGATACCTCTCGGTTCGTCCCTCACATGGGTTATCGGCGCGAAGCCCAGAACGACGAAACCCGTTCCGGCGGGGGGTCCGGAACGGGTCTCCGTCGTTGAGAAGGATTCCTCGGGGGAGAGGAATCCGGGGCCGGTGCGGGGGGACTCCGGCCCCATCATGGTCGGGCCCCGAAGGGCCTCGCTATGTTGAACGGCCGGATTGGGTCACGTGGGGGAGGGAATCCGCCCGGCCGTGTTGTGCGCTGCGCTGAGGAGGCACCGCAGTGCGAACTCCGAAAACAATACGCCGGGAAGGCATTGTGAATCACTGCACAAAGTGTGAAATCTCAGCAAGCATATTCATATGATCACGCAAGACTAACTGCCCGGAAGCCCTATTTCGCCCCCATCAGACGAGTCCGCACGACAAATTCGGCGAAATGCATCACGGTCGTCTCTGGTCGTCACCGGTCGTTCCGGTCGTCACTGGCGAAGGAGGCGACGGGCCCTCAATCCGAGGAGGAGTCGGAGCCTGCCCTCGGCCGTGTCCATGCGGAGGCCCGTGATGTCCTCGATGCGCGAGAGCCGGTAGCGGACGGTCTGGGGATGGGTGTGCAACGCCGCGGCGGCTCGCGTCGGGCTGGCGTTCTCCTCGAGGTAGGTCTCCAAGGTGAGTGTGAGGTCGGTTCCCTTCGTGTGGTCGTACTCTGCGAGAGGGGCGACAGTCTGCTCGACGAGCTCCGACAGCAGCTCGTAGGGCCGGTCGCGCAGGCTCCTGAGTGAGACTGCGTCAGTCATGTCAGGCTGCAAGCGTCGCCTGCGCCTTCGCGACGAGCTGGTCGGGCGACACGGGCTTGACCATGTAGTCGACAGCGCCCTGCCGCAGCCCCCAGATCTTGTCGGTCTCCTGCCCCTTGGAGGTCACCATCACGATCGGAATCGTGCGCGTGTGCGGATCGTTCGAGAGCGCGCGGGTCGCCTGGTAGCCGTTCATGTTCGGCATGACGATGTCCATGAAGATGAGATCGGGGCGGATCTCCTTTGCCATGCGCACCGCCTCGACTCCGTCGGTGGCGGTGGCGGTCTTGTAGCCATGCCGCTCGAGCGCTTTCTGGAAGACGTGCACTTCGGTCGGCGAATCGTCCACGATCAGTATGAGCGCCATCACAATCATCTCCCGACATGCGACTCGATTGCAGCCAGCAGTTCGTCCTTCGTGAAGGGCTTGGTGAGATAGTGCTCGGAGCCGACGATGCGGCCCCGGGCGCGGTCGAAGAGCCCGTCCTTCGAGGACAGCATGATCACCGGGATCGACTTGTAAACCTTGTTGTGCTTGATCAGCGAGCAGGTCTGGTAGCCATCGAGCCGCGGCATCATGATGTCGACGAAGACGATGTCGGGCTGATGGTCGGCAATCTTCGCGAGGGCGTCGAAGCCGTCGATGGCGGTGTAGACCTCGCAACCCTCCTTCGTCAGCAGGGTCTCGGCCGTGCGGCGGATGGTCTTGCTGTCATCGATGACGAGCACCTTCAAGCCCCCGAGCTTCGAATTGGCGCCATTCACTTGAGCACTACTCCCGGCGCGTTTTCGCGCAGAATCGACCGCTGATCTGCCGCGCGTTTTAACATATCGGTATACCCCCCGCCATGCCGGTCGCGTCACGTTTCCGGCAAGCCGCGGGCGACAAGGAGCCCTGGATGACCGTGGTGCGAGACCTCGCCGTCGTGATGGACCCCATCGCCGGCATCAAGTACGCAAAAGACTCGACTCTGGCGATGCTGCTGGCGGCCGCGAGCCGCGGCTGGCGGCTCTGGTACCTGGAGCAAGCCGACCTCTCGCTGCGCGACGGGGTCGCCCGGGGCCGCGCACGGTCGCTCACGGTACGCGCCGATCCCGTGAACTGGTTCACATTCGGCGAGACCCGCGATCTCGCGCTCGGCGATCTCGACTGCATCCTCATGCGCAAGGATCCCCCCTTCGACACCGAGTACATCTACACCTCATACATCCTCGAGCGGGCCGAAATGGCCGGCGCGCTGGTGGTCAACCGGCCCCGGGGGCTGCGCGACATGAATGAGAAGGTGTACACGGCGTGGTTCCCCCAATGCTGTGCGCCAACGCTCATTACGCGCGACATGGACCAGATGGGGAAATTTCTGGTCGGGCACGGCAAGATCGTCGCAAAGCCACTGCACGGCATGGGCGGGCGCTCGATTTTCGTGATCGAATCCGGTGACAAGAACGCAAACGTGATCTTCGAGACCCTCACGGACTACGGCAGCCGCTTCGCGATCGTGCAGCGCTACCTGCCCGAAATCGTCGCAACCGGCGATTCACGCGTGCTGCTGGTCGATGGCGAGCCGATTCCCTTCGCACTTGCGCGCATCCCTGACGCGCACGACCATCGGGGCAACCTCGCGGCCGGCGCCCGCGGCCAGGGTCGGCCGCTCAACGACCGCGACCGCTGGCTTGCCGCCGAGATCGGCCCGAAGCTCGCCGCGCTGGGCATGCTGTTTGTCGGTCTCGATGTGATCGGCGGCTTTGTCACCGAGATCAACGTGACGAGTCCGACGGGTATTCGCGAGCTCGACCAGCAGTTCGGCCTGAATATCGGCGCAGTTCTCATGGACGCGATCGAGCGGCGCCTATAATCCGCGCGTGGCTGGCGCAGCACTGGCAGTGAAGGAAGGCATCGCCCCGGTTCGCGACCGGCTGGTGACCACCGCATTTCTCGCGGCCCTCTTCCATGGCGTCGTCATCCTCGGCATCACCTTCGGCGCGGCGAGCGGCAGTGGCGCTGCTCCCGGCCTGCAGGTCCTGCTCGTGTCGGACGAAGTGCCGGAGGCTGACCGCAACGACGACGCCACCTACCTCGCACAGCGCACCCAGCTCGGCTCGGGCACGTCTGCAAGCGCCCGCACGCCACGCAGCCAGGCGCGCGCAGGCACTCCGCAACCTGACCTGCGGACGGTGGAACGCCCGGATGCAGAGGAGCGCGTCCTGACTGCGAACGCGCATTCCGGCACCATGCGTTATCTCGGAACGGAGCAGGCACTGCGGCAGCAGCCGAAATCTGCGCCCGCTCCGCTGCCCACCGAGGCTCCGGATGCCGTGACCGGCGAAGACGCCGACTCGAGCGAACTTGCCGGCAAGAAGCGCGCAGAGCTCTGGATCACGCCCGACACGCGGGAATCGAGCCTCGCGCCATACCTCGACGCCTGGCGTCGCAAGGTCGAGCGCCTCGGCACGCTGAACTACCCTGCCGCGGCACGGCAGGCGCCCGGCACCACAAGCCCGGTGCTGGAAGTGGCGATCAGCGCCGATGGTCAGCTGGCGTCGGCTGTCGTGCGGCGCTCAAGCGGCTCGCCGGCGCTCGATGCGGCGGCCATCTCGATACTGAAGCTCGCCAGCCCGTTCGAGCCGTTTCCGCGCGAGCTCGCGATCAACTACCGCGTGTTGCGTTTTGCCTACGCCTGGGAGTTCGCAGAGGGTCATACCGCGCGCGGCACCGTGACGGCACCCGCCGATTCACGCTAGCGCGATGGCGCCCAAGTGCCCATACTCCTGCGCATGGGCACCGGGTCGTCACTCACGAATCAACTGCTGGTTGCGATGCCCTCGCTGGCGGACCCCAACTTCGCCCAGACCGTCACGTTGATCTGCGAGCACAGCACGGACCGCGGCGCGCTCGGCATCGTCGTCAACAAGCCGCTGCCGATGAAGCTCGCGGATGTGCTGTCGCAGATGAAACTCGATCCCCTCGATGAAAGCATCGGCGATCGGCCGGTGCTGCGGGGTGGCCCGGTGCACACTGATCGGGGTTTCGTGCTGCATCGCCCGGGCGGCAACTGGGATTCGAGCCATCAGGTCTCGGGGCTCATCCAGGTGACGACCTCGCGCGACGTGCTCGCGGCAATGGCGAACGGCCAGGGCCCGGAGGACGCCTTCATCGCCCTCGGCTATGCAGGATGGGAATCAGGTCAGCTCGAACGCGAAATGCTTGAAAACGCCTGGCTCTCGATACCGGCCGACGAGGGCATCGTGTTCGGGCTGCCTTACGAAGAGCGCTGGCCCGCCGTGTGGCGCCAACTCGGCGTCGACCTCGGGAAGATGACCCCCTTTGCCGGGCACGCCTGATCCCGTACGCATCGCGCTCGCCTTCGACTTCGGATTGAAGCGCATCGGCCTCGCAGTGGGCGA
>QWHP01000191.1 GCA_021404985.1 Actinobacteria bacterium ATB1 | reverse complement strand
GTGCCGTTCCGGGTGGTGGGGGTGGGGGTGCCTGTGCCGTTCCGGGTGGTGGGGGTGGGGGTGCCTGTGCCGTTCCGGGCGGCGGGGGTGGGGGTGCCTGTGCCGTTGCCGCCGGTGGTGGGGTGCTCCCGCCGGGCTCGGCTGAGCCCGGGGGAGGCGGCTGAGGTGTGACCTGTGGGGCAGTCTGAGGGGGCTGGGCCGGCGCGAATCCCTGCTGGGGTTGTGCCTGTGCCTGTGGTTGTGGTTGTGCCTGTGGTTGTGGTTGTGGTTGTGCCTGTGGTTGGGCTTCGGCCCCCGGGCCCGGAGTGGGTTGGGTGGTTCCCCCGGGTGGAGGGGGAGTGGCCGCGGTGGCGGTGGCTGCGGGCGTGGGCTGTCCTGCGGGGGCGGGGGCGGCCGCCTGTGCCTGCCTGGCAGCCATCTGCGCCTGGTATGCCGCCTGCTTCACCTCGTAGATCGCCACGTCCACCTCGTACATCGCGTGGATCAGACGCTCGACCTCGCCGGGTGGCACCTGTTTCGCAGTGCGCTCTCCGTACAGGGCATAGCCGAGGTCCTTGGCGAGCCCGTCCATCTTGTGGCGAAGCTGAAGCTCGTCGGCCTTAGCGCTTCCCTGGTCCACAACACCCTTGACCTTGTCCATGAACCCCATCGTGATCTCCGAAGCCGGTTTTGGGGTCACCATAGCCCGTCTGAGTCGAGCACCACCCCTCAGGGACCCTCGGTGCGCAAGACGCCCGTTCCGTCGCCGGAGCGGTGGCGCCCTGCAGCGATACGCCCGGTCTCCTACCCTCGGGACGTGCGGCTGCTCCTCATCATCAACACGTACGCGACGAACTACGACCTCGATCGTCGGCGCGCCGTCGAGGCGGCTCTCGGGGCGGCCGGGAAGCTCGAGGTCGAGGAGACTCACAGGCACGGACACGGGCTGCCGATCGCCCAAGGTGCGGTCAATCGGGGAGTCGACGCCATCGTCGTGTGGGGCGGGGATGGCACCGTGAACGAAGCTGCCAATGCCTTGGCGGGTACTTCGGTTCCCCTCGGGATCATCCCGGGCGGGTCGACGAACGTGACAGCCCGCACCCTCGGTATCCCCAACGACGTGTCCCGGGCAACGGGGTTCCTCCTCGACTCGATCGAGTCGAATCGCACACGCAGGATCGGCCTCGGCAGGGCCGGGGAGCGGTACTTCACGTTCTCGTCCGGTATCGGCTTCGACGCTGCGATCGTCAGGGAGGTGGAGCGCCGCTCGATGCTCAAGCGAACGATCGGCCCGTCTGTGTACATTGCGGCAGCCTTGGCCATGGCCCGTCGGGGGTTCGATCGGATGAAGCCGACCGTGCGGTTCCACTACGACGACGGATCGACCTCACCAGACCTGGTCCTGGCCATCGTGTCGAACTCCAGCCCCTACACGTTCCTCGGGAACAGGCCGATGGTCATCAGCCCCGGCGTCGATCACGCCACCCCCCTCGAGGTCTTCGGTCTGAAGAAGCTGCCGTTCCCGCGCACGATGGCGGTCGCCCTCGCTGCGTTCGTGAAACCGAGCTGGATCGACGCGACGTCGCTCGTTCACAGGTACCGCTTCGTCTCCGCGGAAGCGGAGGGCCTGCCGGAGTTCGAGATGCACGTCGATGCCGAGTATCGGGGCATCAGGCGCAGCACTTGGTTCCACTGGGAACCGGAGAGCCTGTACGTCTACGTCTGACCCGACTTCGGCGCCGGTGGTCGCGCCCGCCCGGATCTGGGTGCTGCGCCGGCTCGGGGTGTTCCACCGGCTCGGGGAGGATCTCAGGCGCTCTCACGGGCTGCGCAGGCGGCAGCGGCGTCCACCCTGAAGACCCAGGCATCGCCCTTGTGGGCGACGACTCGGAAGACGTCCGGGTGGACGGCAGCCCACTCGACCTCCCGCGGCCGGAGCGCTTCGTAGTTCGTCTCCCGCTTGATGATCTCGAGGTCGTCGTCGGGGATGTCGAGGTCTTCGTAGTTGTCGATGGGCGAGTCCTCCGTGGCAACGAAGAAGTCCGGCTCCTCCTCGCACATGAACGTCAGCAGCTCTCCCGGGCCATCGAACGGGCGGGCCACATCCCCCTTACCCGGGGCATGTGCAGCGGCGAGCACGACCTCGTTCTGGAGATGTGATCCGTAGAGCGGGTAGTTGCGAACGAAAGCCGAGTATGCGATCCGGACACCCTCTGGCGAGACCCGCTCCTGATCTCGGAAGAAGTCGAATACAACGCCGTAGTCGTCCGTGATGAAGTCGAAACGGTCTGTGTACGCGTAGAACCAAGCGGCACCGACGCCGGCCAGGAGAGCCACGGCGACCGCGCCGGCGGCGGCTGCGCGCATGAACCGCGACTGGGATTTTTCCGGGACCCGGGAGAAGACGAACTTGCGTGAACCCCAGTAGACAGCCCATGCCGCCCCGGCCGCGAACGCTCCGAGGACTAGACCGCCGATCGCCGTCTGGGCAGGGAGCTCACCCCCGCTGAGCGGCATCACGCCGACGAAGAGGAGCGCCAGATGTCCCAGGTCGATCAGGATGACACCCCAGAGGAAAGCGGGTGTGAAGCGGGGGAGATGGGGATCGGCTGCAGCAGCCAGTCCGGCGATCGCGAACATGACGAACGGCAGGGCGTATCGCAGGTTCGGAGTGAAGAGGCCGGGGAAACCCCACGGGCCGCTGGCTGTGGTCGGGGTCACGACGTACACGCCGGCTGCCAGGAGAGGCAGGACCCAGCAGCCGATCAAGCGCGTGGCCGCAGACGGGATCCCGCCACCTGCCGGCGGGTTCGGGTCTACCCGGATGAGGGGATCTCGGCGGAGGAGGAACGGTACGGCGACGAGAGCGCCGAGCGCGACAAGTCCGCCCACCCACATGACGAGGAGCCAGGGTCCGACGATCCAGGGGTGGAAGTAGAGCCGGATCAGGTAGTCGGAGACGCTGAACTCGAGACGGTCGATGTCGAAGGGGAACCACGCGCCCTCCAGACCCGGGAGAGGCGAAGGGAAGAGGGGATTGCCGGTCTGCACGAGGTTCCTGAAGTAGAAGAATCCTCCGCTGAGCGCGGTCAGACCTGCCGCATAGGCGAGGGAAGCAAGCGCTCTCTGCGCGTCCAGCGCCTTCCGACGCCATGACCAGAGGACGGCAATCGCGAACACGAGTCCGATCAGCGCTGCGTAGGGAAGGGAGACGAGCTTGCTGCCGGCGGAGAGGCCGAGCGCGACGCCCCCGAGCGCAGCGTCGATCAGTCGGTGTCCGTCCTGGTACCAGGCGACGAAGAAGAACGCGGCAGCGGCAAGAAGACCGGCGCTGGCGAGGTCCACCTGCCCGGACCGGAGCTGGGACTCGAGAACGACCGGAAGGGTGCAGACGGCGAGGCCGGCGAGCGCCGCGGTTGCGAGGCGACCGCCGAATCTCCGTACCACGCCTGCGACCGCCGCCAGCGCGAAGCCGAACCAGATCCAGCCCACCCAAGGGAGGAAGAGGTCCCTGCCCGAAAGCAGGACCGTCCAGGAGCCGACGAGATCGAGGTTCGAGGGGTAGTACCACGCGTAGTTGCCGATGGCGACGTTCTTGGGGGTCGTCAGATCGCCTACCTCGACCCAGTGCGCTGCCAGTGGCCAGTGGTACTGCAACGTGTCGAGCCCGAGGGAGGGACGTCCGAGAGTGACGGCGAGTGTGCCGAGGGCGAAGGTCGCGAGAGCGAGTGTCATCGGCAGGGTCAGCGGCCAGCGGACCCTCTCGGCAGGCGGGGTGGCCTTGTCCTCCGTGGCCCGGAGAACGAGGCTCGTCGCCACGGCTCCACCGAGCGTGACGAGCAGAACAGGCATGGACCGATATAGCGCCAAGGCGCCGAGGAGCTGGGATATCGCCACGATCTCGCCGACTGTGAGCACCCCGCACGCGAGGACCCTCGACCAGGGCCGCGTGGGATACATGCGCACGGCTATGCGTGCTGCAGTCAGCAGCACGAGGCCGCTTGCTAGTGCGAGGGCGAGGAGATCGAGCACGTGCTTCCCGAGAGTCAGCTGGGACTGGTTCGTGTCTTCGGGCAGGGGCTCGGGTGATCCTGCCCGGTCGGCTGCGTCACCACCAAGCGACCGTGCAAGCCAAGGTGCACGGGGGACTTGCAAGGTAGACGTAGCGACATTAAGCTAACAGCGTTATAGTAACGTTGTTAGCAGGGAGCTGATGCCATGTTCAGGGCACTCGGTCGATTCCTCGTGAGGAGACGCAATCTGGTTCTCGTCTCCACACTGGTGGTCGCAGTGGCGGCGGCAATCGCAGGGGCTGGAGTGTTCGACAGGCTGAGCGCGGGGGGCTTCGAGAACGACGAGATGGAATCGGCCCGTGCTGGGGAGTTCCTCCTCGACAACTACGGCATCGGCGATCCCAACATCATCCTCCTCGTGTCGACGGAAGGGTCGGTGAACGACCCCGACGTGGTCGACGCAGGGCTCGAGGTCGGCCGGCGCCTCGCTGACGACCCCGACGTCGAGCAGGTTGTCTCGTACTGGACGGCCGGGCGAGCGCCCGCACTGGCATCGGACGACGGGAGCAAGGCCCTCGTGGTCGGGCGAATCCTCGGGGACGAGGACCAGGTAGACGAGGCGATCGAGCGCCTTTCGGAGGACTTCGCCGTCACCGACGGAGACCCCACGGTGGGAGTTGGTGGTTTCGCCGAGATCTACCGCCAGATGAACGAGCAGATCGAGAGCGATCTTCGCACGGCAGAACTGATCACCTTGCCGATCGTCCTGATCCTCCTCCTCCTCGTGTTCGGGAGTGCCGTCTCTGCGAGTCTTCCGCTGGTCATCGGCGGCCTCGCGATCGTCGGCACTTTCTTCGTGCTCTCGGTGATCGCCTCGATCACCCAGGTCTCGGTCTTCTCGATCAACCTGACGACGGCGATGGGCCTCGGTCTCGCCATCGACTACAGCCTCTTCATCGTTTCGAGGTATCGGGAGGAGCTCCACGGCGGGGCCGACCCGCACGAGGCCGTCGTGAGGACGGTCGACACCGCGGGGCGGACGGTCACCTTCAGCGCCCTGACAGTCGCCATCTCCCTGTCGGCGCTCCTCGTCTTCCCGCTTCCGTTCCTGCGCTCCTTCGCGTATGCGGGTATCCCTGTCGTGCTCCTCAGCGCGGCAGGTTCCGTCGTGTCACTCTCGGCCGGTCTTGCGGTCCTCGGGCACCGAGTAGACGCCCTGACGATATTCCGGCGGCGTCCACCCGAGACGGGCGAGGGCATGTGGCACCGCATCGCGGTGTTCGTCATGAAGCGACCCTGGCCGATCGCCATCGGGGTCACAGCCCTCCTGCTCTTCCTTGCGGTCCCGTTCCTCGACCTCACACTCGGACTGCCCGACGACAGGTCGCTCCCGAAGACGACCTCGAGTCGTCAGGTACAGGACGCGATTCGTGAGGACTTCTCCTCGGTCGAGGCCGGGAGGTACACGGTCGTCCTCACCGACGTCGAGGATCCCGCCGCTGCGGATTCGGCGGTCGGTGATTGGACGGAGGACCTGTCCGCTCTGGAAGGTGTGGCCCGCGTGGAGGGCCCCGCCGGCATCTACGCAGGAGGAACCCAGGTCGTCCCGCCCGGACCGCAGACGCTCGCCTACGCTGCCGAGGACGGAAGTGCATGGCTCGCCGTCGTACCCTCGGTCGACCCATACAGCGAGCGTGCACAGGAGATCCTCGAGGCGATTCGCGAGAGCGACGCACCCGGGACCATCCTTGTCGGGGGGCAGACGGCGCTCCTCGTCGATGCCCGCGATTCGCTGCTGTCGCGCCTACCACTCGCCCTCGGCATCATCGCTGTCGTGACGTTCGTCCTCCTCTTCCTCATGACAGGCAGCATCCTGGTTCCGGTGAAGGCGATCATCCTCAACGTCCTGAGCCTGACGGCGACGTTCGGTGCCATGGTATGGGTGTTCCAGCAGGGCAACCTGGCCGGGACCCTCGACTTCACGCCGACGGGCTGGATCGACCTCACGATCCCGATCTTGATGTTCTGCATCGCATTCGGTCTCTCGATGGACTACGAGGTGTTCCTCCTCT
>QWHP01000190.1 GCA_021404985.1 Actinobacteria bacterium ATB1 | reverse complement strand
ACCGGGCGAGACGGCGTCCTGACTCCGCAGGCTCGTGCGAGTAGTCACGGTCCAGCGTAACGTGGAACCGTGCGTCGTCGGACCAGATCGCAACCCCCGCGACCGCATGGTCCTGTTCACACGACGACGCGGCCGAGATCGTCCCCTCGCACGAACAGCCGACGAGGGTCGCCCCGCCGACGGCGACCGAGATCCCCCGGACGAGGGCCTTCTGGTCGTAGCAGGCGGTCGCATGCACCATGACGAGATCGGGAACCCTTTCCCATCCGGTGCTGATCAGGGCGTCGCCAACCTCTCGGGCCGCCACGTCCTCAGAGCGGTTCGTGCTTGTGCCGACCGAAACGTGGGTTGCCATCGCCTGTCCTCGAGTCGACGACCGGAGCATCTGCCCTATCCATCGGCAGAGAACGAGCGCGGTTTACGACCCGGGAGATTCTGGTACGCCCGGAGAGATTCGAACTCCCGACCTTCTGATCCGTAGTCAGACGCTCTATCCAGCTGAGCTACGGGCGCATGTTGAGACCCGGAATCGTAACAGGCGAACCGCTTCGGCCGCCGGGAATGCGGGTCGTCGCGGAGGGTGAGGGATTCGAACCCTCGAGGGCCTTGCGACCCAACGGGATTAGCAATCCCGCGCCATAGACCGGACTAGGCGAACCCTCCTGTGTTCCCAGCCTTCGCTCGTCCTCCACGGTCTCGCTCGTCGCGGGCTGGGCTCGACCACGATAGCAACGGCATTCCCGGTCTCAACCCCTGGATCGTACGGTATTCTCTTGGGCTTCCACACGGACCACATCGACCCGACAGACGCGACGGAGCGAACATGACGAAGGTGACGCTGCTCAGCCAGGAGGCATTCGACCGCCTCACCGCCGAGCTGCACGAGCTCGAGACCGAGGGGAGGCTGAACGTCCAGCGGCGCATCCAGACCGCCCGCGAACAAGGGGACCTGCGCGAGAACGCCGAGTACCACCAGGCGAAGGAGGACCAGGCGTTCCTCGAGGGTCGGATCGCAGAGCTCCGGTCTCTGCTCGAGACCGCTCAGGTCGGCCACGCCACCGGGGGGGGCGAAGTGGTCGAGCAGGGTGTGCGCGTCACCCTCAAGGACGAAGACGGGGACGAGGAAACCTACGTCTTCACGTCGACGCACAACGAGTCCGAGCTTCCCGTCATCTCCCCGGAGTCACCTCTCGGCCTCGCGATCCAGGGTCACGCTGTGGGAGACGTGATCGTCTACGAAGCGCCGGCTGGCAAGCTGACCGTCGAGATCACCTCGATCGATGTCTGAGCCCCGGAGCCGGTGACGATTCCTCGGAATCGTAGAATCTGATCCGGAGGGATGGCCGAGTGGACGAAGGCGGTGGTCTTGAAAACCACTGAGGTGCAAGCCTCCGGGGGTTCGAATCCCTCTCCCTCCGCAGCAAGCCCCCCTGGGCGCATCCAAACACCACAGACGCGCCAAAATCCGCCCACGTCCAGGCCCCCCCACCCACCTGGGCGCATCCAAACACCACAGGCGCGCCTATATCCGCCCCCGTAGTCGTTCGGGGGCGCCGCGCTCCACGAGCGCGGCGGGCATCACCACGCTACCGTCACGCTGCTGGTGCTGTTCGAGGAGGAACGTGAGCGCTCGTCCTATGGCGACTGCGGTTCCGTTCAGGGTGTGCACAGGAACGTTCTCATTCCCCATGCGCGTGCGGACCCGCAACCTGCGCGCCTGGTAGTCCGTCGTGTTGGACGTGGAAGTCGCCTCCCGATAACGCCCCTCCGAGGGAAGCCAGGCCTCGATGTCGTACTTCTTGGCCGCCGAGGCGCCGAGGTCTCCGCCGCAGACGTTGACGACACGGTACGAGAGCTCCAAAGCGTCGAAGATCTTGCGCTCGCACGCCAGCAAGAACTCGTGCTCCTCCCAGCTCTTCTCCGGTGAACAGAACGAGAACATCTCGACCTTGTCGAACTGGTGGACGCGGAAGATCCCACGCGTGTCCTTGCCGTGAGTTCCCGCCTCCCTCCGGAAGCAGGTCGAGAAGCCGAGATACCTGAGCGGAAGTGAGTCGAGGTCGAGGATCTCGTCCGCGTGGAACGCGGCAAGGGGAACCTCGGAAGTTCCGACTAGGAAGAGGTCGTCCTGGCCTGTCTCGTAGATTTGGTGGCGGTCCGTCGGAAAGAAGCCGGTGCCGAACATGGCGGCCTCACGCACGAGAACCGGCGGAACTACAGGGACGAACCCCTCGGGCACGAGCGTGTCGATCGCGAGACGCTCCAACGCAAGCTGCACAAGCACGGCGTCGCCCAGGAGGTACGCGAATCTGGAGCCACTCACCTCAGCCGCCCGCTCCATGTCGACCACTCCGAGCCTGGATGCGACCTCCTGATGGTCGGCCAGCCATTCGGGCGATTCGGCCTCCCCGACGGTCGCCACCGTCACGTTCCCGTCCTCGCCGGCACCCTCGGGAACGCTTTCGTGGGCCGGGTTGGGGATCTCGGCGAGCAGAGCGTCGACCTCCGCCGAGACGCCCTCGAGCTCGCCGTCGAGTCTCTCCCTTTCGGTCTTGAGCGTCGTCATCGCGTCCAGCAGCGCCTGCTTCTGCTCATCGTCGGCGGAGGCGATCTCCTTGCCCGCCTTCTTCTGGCGGTTCCGCAGCTCGTCCGACTCGACCTGCAGCTCGCGGCGCCGCCTGTCCACCTCCAGCAGGCGATCCACAAGTCCCGTGTCGGCATGCTTCTTCGAGATACCCCTCTTGAAGGCTTCCGGGTCGTCCCGCACCGCCTTGACGTCGATCAAGCCTCCACCTCCATATCGGAGACCAGAGACGTGACCCAGTCACCGGCCTGCGCCCAGGCAGCCTCCTCCTCCTGCTCGTGGAAGACCCCGATTCGCCTGGCCCTCGGGTACGACCCGAGGAAGTGCACCGACCCGAATCGGTACCGCAGGCCCCGGAGGGCATCCTGTACCAGCGCGTCGGCGAGATGCCCTTCGATGTCGATGAAGAACCAATACTCCCCGAGCGAACCCTTGGTCGGCCGCGACTCGATCTTCGTCATGTTCAGGCCTCTGGCCGCGAACTCCTGGAGGATCGCGAGGAGAGAACCGGGACGGTCGACACCGAGGTGGCAGACGATGCTCGTCTTGTCGGCACCGGTCCTGGGTGGCACGCCGTGTCCGAGGAGGACGAAACGGGTCTCGGCCCCCGGGTAGTCGGCGACGTCGTCGTGGAGGACGTCGACGTCGTAGAGCTCTGCTGCGATCCGCGGTCCGATCGCGACCCTGCAGCCGGGGTTCGCATCCTCCGCCACCCGCTGCACCGCCTCCGCCGTGCTGTTGGTCGCGACGAAGGTCGCCTGGGGCATGAGTTTCTGTGCGGTGTGCCGGCACTGTGCCGTGGCGTGGGGGTGCGAGAGCACCTCCTCCACCTCGCCGAGACGCGTCCCAGCGCGGCCGATGAGCGCCATGTCCACGACGGTGATGATCTCCCGCCTGATCAGCAGGTCCGGCCTCTGGGCGAGCAGGTCGAGAATCACGTTCACGGAGCCCTCGATCTGGTTCTCGATCGGGACGAGCCCCAGACCGACAGAACGGCCCTCGACTGCCTCGACGACCTCCTGAATGGTGGCCAGCGGCACGACCTCGGCCCCTGCGAGATCGTCCTGGGTACGGAGCGCCGCCTCGGTGTTGGTTCCGGGAGGACCGAGATAGCCGATGCGCACTGCCAACTTCACACCATCTCGTGGTGGACATGCTCGGGATCCATGGCGAGGGCGATGGCCGCGTTCTCCTCCTCGGACAGCGGGCCGTCCTCTCCTCTTCCCGTCTTGACGCCTTTTGCGTAGATCCTCGAGTCTGTTCGACCGTTGATACACGTGAGCACCAGACCCGTCCCGTTCTCGTCGAGGAACGCTGCCGAGAACGACAGGTGGCCGCCCATGTCGGCGAAGGCGTCGTAGCGCACCACTCCGACGCGCTGGACGGCCCCCGCGATCGCGTTCCGCAACTGGCCGACTCTGGTGTCGAGAGCGGCGACTATCTGACCGAGGTTCTGGGTCGTCTCCACCTGGAAAGCGACCGCCTCGACGAAGTCCGATTCGTTCCGGCCACCCGAGAGCAGGACGAGGCGGTTCTGGATGCGGTTGAGCCGCACGAGCGCGAATCCGGCGACGGCAAGGGAAGCGATCGCGAGGATGGCTGCGACGACGAGCGGGATGGTGACGGATTGGTCCACGGTGGGAAAGCTACCTCTATCGAGTCTCTCTGGGCATGGGCAGTCAGGACGCGTAGTCGATGCTCATCGACTGGATGTTGTCCTGGACATTCTGTTCGCCGGGAAGAGGCCCGAGCGACACGGTCACTCGGTTCGACCCCTCGGCAGGGAGCAGTCCCGGGACGGTGACCTCGCGCACTTCCCCGGGTGTGAGCGTGGTCACTTCGACGCTGGCCTTCTGGGTATCTGTCGCCCCCTGCGGCCTGAGGCTCGCCTTCACCGCGAGCTTCTCGACCGCTTGGTCGCCGAGGTTCTTGAACGACACCTTGAGCTGGAAGTCATCCGTGGACGCGACGACGGCCACGCCGTCCTGAACCGTCGTCGGCTCGGGAACCGTCGTGAGCGTGAGAACGGCGACGTCGACCACGCCACTGACGTCGGGGGCGTCGAGGAGCTTGCGCACGAAGAGAGCAACTGCGGGACGTTCGGTCTCCGCAGGATCGGGGAACCAGTATGCGTCGGGCAGCGCGAAGGCTTCCGATGCCCCGGACGCGGATTCTTCGACTGCTTTCTGGGTGTAGGCGTAAGCACGATCGCCGGTCACGATGTCTCGCTCGATGTCCATCATCTCGGCGGTAACGTCGTTCGGGTCACCGCCTTCCGTCACCACTCGGCCGATGAGCTCCGACAGCCGGGAAACCGCCGTCGCCCGAGCCTGCATCGACAGGACGAACGATCTGTGCGCCTCGATCAGGTCTTCGGGTGGGGTCAGTTGTGAAGCCTCGACGGAGATCCGCGCGGCCTCGTCGGCCCAATCCGAGAGGACCTCGGTTGCCGGCTTGTCATTCTCACCCACCACGAATGCGCTCCCAGAGGGCTCTGCCTTGAACTGGGCGAGTGCCTCCCCCACTGCTGCCGATCTTTCAGCGAGCGGTGTCATATCTTTCTGGACGAATTCCGCGGAGTCGACACCGCCGAAAATCGTCCGCGCTCCGATCAACAGGAGTCCGCTGGCGAGCGCGACCAGCCCCACCAGTGGCCAATTGGGCCCGCGGCGTCGTTTCGCCATCCGGTGGGATGGAGCAACGCGGGGCGCGCTCGCGGTGGCAAAACGTCTTGTAGCCGTCAAGAGAGGAAGGCTCCTGGTCGACCGCCATGCATGTGCGCACGGATAATCGGAGGTGAACGACAATTATCGCAGACAACGGACTATGGGACCCATTGGCCGACATGCGGTGCGATCCGGGTTACCGGTGTAGGTTCACGCATGAACGCCATGGAGACGACCGAAAACGACGCGGTTGCGGAGGCAGTTGGCACACCGGCCACGGTGGCGCTGCCCGCAAGTGAGCGCACCCTCGACCCTGCAACGATCGCTGTCGAATCGACCCGGTTCGTCGTCGGTTTCACGGCCCTCGTGGGCGAGGGTTTCGTGGCGCTCCTCGAGCGATACGGGATCCCAGCGGAGGATCTCTTCGAGGGCGGGTCCGGTCCCGAACACCCGGACCCGGACTTGCAGCCGTCCGACGCTCTGCTGGTCGCAGTGTGTGCTGCGCTCGGACTGGTCGAGGTGCCGGCGGACAGCCCCGCTCCCCGACGGCGCGTCCTGACGGGCGCCCTCTTCGACGTGCCGGATCTCACGGCAAAGCTCGCAGGCGACCTCCGCCGCCGGACGGCACGCGTCCGGGGGCTCGCGCAGAGAGTGTCCCGCCTCGGACCGGTCGAGCCTCGCGTCCGGCGTGCCCAAGAGCTCCTCGACCGCTGGCACGAGTTGGGGAGCGACGAGATCGACGCGAGCCGTCAATACGCAGCGGCAGTCCTCAATGGCAGTGTGCGTCTCGGCATGGGCTGGATCGTCGACAACCTCGACC
>QWHP01000588.1 GCA_021404985.1 Actinobacteria bacterium ATB1 | reverse complement strand
GTTACGCAACAGCGCGACTGCGTTGGCGTTGAATTGCAGCTGACCGCCGAGCAGCGGATCGCGCATCACGTGATCGGTTTCGAAGTACGGTGCGATGACTGGCTGCACGACCGGCTGCAGCAACAGGTCTTCGCGCAAGTCCTGAATGCCGACGAACGAGACGGCCGTATATGAGTGGCGCGTCTGGCCGATGCCGTAGAGTTGCGAGATCAGGCGCGTGTCGTGGCCGATATACGGGCCGCGGCGTTCGCCTGCGCCGTCGATGTCGTAACGGCGCAGATATTCGTCGTCATAGACGCGCTCGACCGTCAGGTTGTGGGCTCGACAGACCTCGCGGACCGAGATCTCCGGCCGCAGCTGAACGGCGAGGCGCGGGGAGAGCCTCAGGCCTCCATGGTCGGGCCTCCTGCGCACGTTCACGTCGTACACGGTCGCGAAAGCCTCGGCCCCCCGGCGCGGATCCAGTCCGCGAGCTCCTGCAGCGTCTGGCGCGATTCATTCGCAGGGAGGCGGACAATCGCCGAGCGGTCCCCCAGCCTGCGGGACTCGGTCCCCGGCAGCTCCCAGCGCAGGTCTCCGATGACGGCCTCGAGCCCGGTGTCGGCCTCGACACGGAGCTCATCGAGGGCCAGGCGCATGTCGACACGCGCCTGACCACACCAGTGGTGGATCTCCTCGCTTGCGATCTCGCTCTGCGCCCACGCGGACACGCCGAGAGACACAGCCAAGATCAGAGGGACTCCCCCGAGTGCACATTTCATGATCGCAACCTCCTGCCAACATCTTCACCCCCCGCTCGCTTTGAGAGCACATGACGTCGCCGAAGTTGTCAAGTTTTACGGGAGTCGATTTCTCTGGCCGGCCTTGGCGTTGATGTCGACGGTGACGGTGCGGTGGACATCGTGGCCTCAAGTGCCGATGCGAGCCGGGTGGGCTGGTGGGAGAACGTGAATGGGGATGCCTCTCACTGGGTGTACCGTGTCATCGCCTCGGATCTCCGGCGCGTCGTGAGCGTGACCGCGGCGGACTTCGATGGCGACGGCGATCCCGATGTGGCCACGGGCTCGCGCCTCGACAACACCGTGATCTGGTGTGAGAACCTGAACGGACAGGGCACGTCCTGGGTCACACATCCGGTCGCAAGTGAGTTTGCCAGTCCAGGGGGTTTCTCCACCGGCGATTTGGACGGAAACGGCACGGCAGACCTGATCGGCTGCGCGTATGCGGGGGGCTCGGTCTCCGCTTGGCTCAACGTCATGGGCGACGCCACATCTTGGGAAGAGGTGACGCTCGGAACAGGCTTCAATGGACCCCAAGCCACCGACCCCGGCGATCTCGACGGGGATGAGGACATGGACGTTGTGCTGACCGATTGGCTCGGGGGGGATCTGCACTGGTTGGAGAACACCGCGGGCGACGGGCGCCACTGGGCGGCGCACGAGATTCTCCTCAACTTCGGCACTGCGGCGGGCGTGACCGCGGTCGACCTGGATGGGGACGGGGATCTCGACGTGCTCTCGGGCGGGATCCATTTCGTGCTTCCCCAGCGGAACCGGGTGGCGTGGTTCGAGAACGTCCACGGCGACGGCCGCCAGTGGGTCGA
>QWHP01000189.1 GCA_021404985.1 Actinobacteria bacterium ATB1 | reverse complement strand
GGCACTCGAGGCCGCTCTCGAGCTTGCCGGCCGGATCTGCGACAACGCCCCGCTCGCCGTGCGGGCGTCGCGGCGCATCATCCTCGGGGGCAGGGAGATGTGCGAGGACGACCGCTGGAAGCTCGGCTACGCGGAGATGGCCGAGCTCTCCCGGACCGAGGACTTCAGGGAAGGGCCGCTCGCGTTCATCGAGAAGCGGCCGCCGAGTTGGAAGGGGAGATGAGTGGCGCTCACAGCGGAACAGCTCTCCCGCCAGCCCGTGATCGTCGGGACGGGCGAGGTCTCGGCTCCCGACGACGCCTGGCCGGACCTGCGCAGCCCACTCGATCTCATGGCGGAGGCCGCCGGCGCCGCTGACGCCGACGCCGGGGGAGGGGTCCTGACCGCCGTGGATGCGGTCTCCGTCATCCGTGTCTTCAGCTGGGACCACGGGAACGCTCCGCGCCTGCTCTGCGGACGCCTCGGGATCGAGGCCGCCGGCCTCGTCTACATGCCGACAGGTGGGAACACACCCCAAACGGCACTCAACGACGCGGCACGGCGTCTCGTGTCCGGCGAAGTCGAGTGCGTGCTGGTCGCCGGTGCCGAGGCGCTCGCGGCGAAACGAGCGGCGAAGAAAGCGGGGCACATGGTCGCCTGGGAGACGGACCAGGAGCATCCCCTCCCGCCCGACACACAACCCGATCCGTGCCATGCGTCGGAGATGATCCACCGGATGATGCTCCCGATCCTCGTGTATCCGCTCTTCGAGCCCGCCCTGCGGGCGGCGGCGGGGCATGACCTCGAGGCCCACACGCGTTCGCTGGGGCGGCTCATGGCACCTTTCACGGAGGTGGCGTCCAAGAACCCGCACGCGTGGTTTCCGACTGCCCGGTCGGCCGACGAGCTGGTGACACCCACGTCGGAGAACCGGATGATCTCGACGCCCTACACGAAGTACCTGAACTCGGTGCTGGAGGTGAACCAGGGCGCCGCCCTGATACTCACCACGGCCGGGCGTGCCAGGGAGCTCGGCATCCCCGAGGAGCAGTGGGTGTGGTTCTGGGGCGGTGCCGACTGCAACGACATCTGGTACGTGACAGAGCGCACGTCCTACGACTCCTCCCCGGGCATGGAAGCCTGCTACACGGCCGCTCTCGAGGCTTCAGGCGTGGGGGTCGACGACATCTCGGCCTTCGACCTCTACTCGTGCTTCCCGTCCGCAGTGCAGCTCGGCATGCGTGCGCTCGGACTTCCCGAGAACGAGACCCGTCCACTGACCGTGACCGGAGGGCTCCCCTATTTCGGTGGTCCCGGCAACAACTACGTCTCGCACTCGGTCGCGGAGATGGCGCAGCACCTGCGCGAGACGGACGACGGGATCGGCTTCGTGTCCGGGAACGGCTGGTTCGTGACGAAGCACTCGGCGGGCGTCTACGGGGCGCGTCCGCCCAAGGTTCCCTTCCGCCCGGTCGAGCATGCGGTCCTCCAGGGGCGGGTCGACGCGCTCGACCATCCCCGCATCGAGCCGCAGCCCGAGGGGACCGGGGTTCTCGACGCCTACTCCGTGTCGTACTCCAAGGCGGGTGAACCCGAGGCGGCGCTCGCGATCGTGAAGCTCGCTGCCGGCCGGCGCGCCGTCGCGATGTCCAACGAGGCCGATGTCATGCGGCGCCTCACCGTCGAGGAGTGCTACGGCATGCAGGTGGACGTCCGCGCCGGCGGCAACGGGGCGAACGTCTTCGACTTCTGAGAGGGCTACATTCGGGCGCATGAAGCTCCTTGCGCTCGACGGTAACTCGCTTGCCTACCGCGCTTTCTTCGCATTGCCCGAGGAGGCGCTCACCACCTCCGACGGGCAGCCGACCAATGCCGTGTACGGGTTCTTGAACATGTTCCTGCGCATGCTTCGAGAGCGTGGTCCCGACTACGTCGTGGTCGCGTTCGACGGTCCGACTCCTGCGTTCCGTCTCGAGATCGAGCCGAGCTACAAGGCGCAACGCGAGGAGATGCCGTCGAGCCTCGCCAGCCAGATGGCCATCCTCGGCGAGGTCCTCGGTGCCCTGTGCGTACCGGTCCTGCGCGTCGAGGGCGCCGAGGCCGACGACGTGCTGGCCACGCTCGCCCGTGAGGCGCGCGAGAAGGGCATCCGGACCGAGATCGTGACCGGCGACCGTGACGCATTCCAGCTCGTGGACGACGAGGGTGGGGTGGTCGTGCTCTACACCAAGCGCGGCATCAGCGAGGTCGACGAGATGGACGAGGCAGCTGTCGAGGCCCGTTACGGGGTGGGGCCTTCCCAGTATCCCGAGCTCGCCGCCCTGCGGGGTGACACGAGCGACAACCTTCCCGGCGTGCCCGGGATCGGCGACAAGACGGCGGCGAAGCTGATCAAGCAGTACGGCGGCCTCGACGGCATCATCGCCCACGTCGGCGAACTGACGCCGAAGCAGTCCGAGAACGTGGCCGCGAACTGGGATCAGGTAGAGAGGAACATCCGCATCATCCGTCTCGTCGACGACGTCGAGATCGGTGTGGACGTCGAGGATCTCCGAATCGGTACGTGGGACGTCGATGCGATCGTGAAGGTCTACAAGACGTTGGAGTTCGGCACGATCCTGAACCGTACGCTCGAGCTCGCGGACCGTTACGCACCCACAGGAGCGAAGACCAGCCACGCCCACACCTCGGTCGAGGTGGCGCCCGTGTCGGCGAGATCGGCGGCGGACTTCCGTGAGAGAGTGGCCGCGCTCGACCGCCCGATAGGGATCGCCGCGGACGCGAACGGTTCCCTTCGGCAGCTTCCGACCGCATGGGCGATCGCGACGGAGTCGGGGGACGCCGTCGTGGCCACTTCCGACGTGGCAACCCCGGAGGTGCTCGGTGAGTTGATGGCAGGTCCCGAGCCCGGATTCGACGGGCACGCGACCAAGGATCTCATCGCCGCCCTCGCGAGGCACGACATGGACATCAGGGGACTCGACGTGGACGTCGAGATCGCAGCCTGGATGCTCGACCCGGCACCAGGGAACTATCCCCTCGAGGGTTTGGCGGAGAAGTACCTCGGTGCGGAGATCGACAGTGCCGGGGAGGCCGGGCAGGGCGAGCTCGCACTCGGGGGAACGGCAGAGGCGGACGAGCGCCTCGCAAAGCGCGCCTGGGCGGCTGTGTCACTCGCCGGCAACTTCAGGAACCGCCTCGAGACCCAGGAGATGTGGGGGCTCTACGAGGACGTGGAGCGCCCGATCACCCGCATCCTGGCCAAGATGGAGGCCGCCGGCATCAAGGTCGACGTCGACTATCTCGACGAGCTCTCCTCGGACCTGAGCGGCCGGATCGACACCCTCACCCACCGCATCTGGGACCACGCAGGCCGCGAGTTCACCGTGAACTCGACGAAACAGCTCCGTGAGGTGCTCTTCGACGAGCTCGGTCTGACCCCGCAGAAGAAGACCAAGACCGGCTTCTCGACCGACGCGGCGACCCTGGAGCTCCTGCGCGACGAACATCCGATTGTCGAGTGCCTCCTCGAGTACCGCAATCTCGAGAAGCTGCGCAGCACCTATACGGACGCACTCCCCCCGCTCGTCGATCCGGCGGACGGACGCATCCACACACGTTTCAAGCAGACGGGAGCTGCGACCGGAAGGCTCTCGTCGGAGAACCCCAATCTCATGAACATCCCGATCCGTACCGAGGAGGGCCGCAGGATCCGGCGTGCATTCGTGCCCGAGGAAGGATGCTTGCTCTGTTCGGCGGACTACTCGCAGATCGAGCTGCGTGTGATGGCGCACCTGTCGGGCGACGAGCACCTGATCGAGGCGTTCCGTGCCGGGCAGGACATCCACGCTGCGACCTCCGCACGAGTGTTCGGCGTCCCGATCGAGAAGGTCACAGCAGCGCATCGCAACAAGGCGAAGGTCGTCAACTACGGACTCCTCTACGGGATGCAGGCCTGGGGGATGGCCACGAGGATGGGCATCGACAAGGAGGAGGCGCAGGAGTTCATCGACGCGTACTTCGAGCAATTCCCGACGCTGCGCGAGTTCATGGATCGGGTCGTGGCGCAGGCAAAGGAGGACGGATTCACGACGACGATCCTCGGGCGCAGAAGGTGGTTCGACGAGCTCCGCTCCCGCAATCCGCGCTTTCGTCAGATGGGGGAGCGGCAGGCGCTGAACGCACCGATCCAGGGGTCGGCCGCCGACATCATGAAGGCCGCGATGGTCGATCTCGACTCCGAGATCGAGGCGCGCGGCCTCGCGTCCCGCCTCCTGCTGCAAGTACACGACGAGCTCGTACTGGAGGTCCCGACGGAGGAAAGGGAAGCGGCGAAGGCTGCCGTCACAGAGGTGATGGAGAACGCAGTCGAGCTCGCGGTGCCTCTCGTGGCAGACGTCCATTTCGGGACCGACTGGGACGAGTGCAAGAGCTGAGGATCAGGTCTTCGCCCTGTCCTCCCAGATCGCCTGGATCTCCTCGAGCGGGCGTCCCTTTGTCTCCGGGACCCGGAAGAGGACCCAGACGAAGGTGCCGATCATGATGGCCAGCCCGACGGCGAAGTAGACGGCAGGGTGCCAGCCGATCACGGCGGGAGTCACGAGGGCGCCCAGCCAGGCGAAGACCAGTTGACCGAAGTGCAGAGGCCGATGCCCTTCGACCTCTCCCGGGTCGGGAAGATCTCGCTGATCATCACCCAGACGACCGGACCCCACGAGGCGGCGAAGCAGGCGATGAAGAACGACACACTCGCCACCAGCATCCAACCGGTGGAGCCGACGGGGACTCCAGCCGCCTTGCGGTCGGCGATCTCGATGCTGGCCACGACAGCACCGACGAACGAGATGCAGATCCCGCCCGTTCCCAATAGGAGCAAGGGGCGTCTTCCGAAGCGGTCGACGAGGGGCAGGGCGATGAAGGTCGCGAGCATGTTGACGAGGTAGATGCCGACGAGGCTCGTGACCTCCGCCTCACGTGCCGTGTCGAAGCCGAGGTCGCGAAAGATCGACGTGCCGTAGTAGATGATGCCGTCGATGAGCGTGAGCTGCTGGGCGGCGGCGAGAACGAGGCCGACGGTGAGGGCAGGCCGGAGACGCGGTCGGACCAGGTCGTCCCACTTCGAGTCCTCGAGATCCTTCGTCTCCTCGACGATCCCATCCAGCGTCGCGTCGCACTCCGGTTCCCCCTCGGTGCGGCGGAGGATCTCGCGGGCTTCGTCGACGCGGCCCTTCGCCACGAGCCAGCGGGGGGTGTTGGGCATCACGAGCATCGCGATCCCGAAGACGAGGGCCGGTACGGCTATGACGCCGAGTATCACCCGCCAGCCGTCCGCGGTGTCGGACAGCTCCACTATCCCGATGAGGCCTGAGACGAAGATCCCGACTGTGATGGCGAGCTGGTAGGTCGCGACCATGCGACCCCTTGCTCTGGCCGGGGCCATCTCGCTGATGTACTGCGGGACTGCGGCGGCGATGAGGCCGACACTGAATCCGATGAGGGCGCGGGCGGCGATGAGGACGCCGACGTTCGGTGCCAGCGCCATTCCGAGGCCACCCACGACGCTCAGTGCTGCGGCGAGGACGTTCGCTGCGCGGCGACCCGTGGGCCTCGCTGAGGGGGGACGCTGCGAGCGAACCCCCGATCGCGAGCAATGCGACCATCCCGGTGACGACGCCCACCTCGAAGGAGTCCAGACCGAACGCTGCCGTGAAGCCCGACTGGGAATCGCCCACCGATCCCTGGTCATAACCGAAGATCATCCCTCCGAGCCCCGCCAGACCTGCGATTCCCACGAGCAGAGCGGGTCACGGGCCGGTGGGGGCCGAGCGGTCCTCCAGCGTCGAGGCTGCCATCTGATGAGCATCGGCAGATCTGCCGGGGTCTGTAACCTGCGGCAATGCCGGGGTCCCGCACCGAAGCCCACATTGGCGGCCGTGTCCTGTCCCTGTCGAACCTCGACAAGGTCCTCTACACGTCCACCTCGACGACGAAGGCGGAGGTGATCGACTACTACGTCCGCGTTGCGCCCGTTCTCCTTCCCCACCTGAGGAGGAGGCCGGTCACGTTCGTCCGCTGGCCGGACGGAGTCGATGCCCATTCCTTCTTCGAGAAGA
>QWHP01000188.1 GCA_021404985.1 Actinobacteria bacterium ATB1 | reverse complement strand
CCCCACCCCAACACCAAATCCACGCGCCAAACCCAACCCCCACCCCCGCATGGCGCGCCAAACCCCACCCCAACACCAAATCCACGCGCCAAACCCTCCTGCACCCCTTGGGTTTGTTCCGCTCACCTAGTTTCGACACGATGCCCGTCGTACACGTCGTCCCCCACACGCACTGGGACCGGGAGTGGTACCGGCCCTTCCAGGACTTCCGGCGCAAGCTCGTCGGCACTCTCGACGAACTCCTCGAGCTCTGCGAGCACGAACCGTCCTACCGGTTCATGCTCGACGGTCAGACGGCGATGATCGACGACTACCTCGCAATCCGCCCGGAGGCGCGGGCCACCCTCGAATCGCTTGCCCGCTCCGGCCGCCTCGACGTGGGGCCTTGGACGGCCCTGCCCGACACGCTTCTCGTCTCGGGCGAGACGATCGTGAGGAACCTCCGGTCGGGCATCGAGCGGTCCGAAGCGTTCGGCGGCCCAATGAGGGTCGCCTATATGCCCGACATGTTCGGCCACGCAGCGCAGATGCCCCAGATCCTCGCCCAGTTCGGCTTCAGCCGGACCGTCATCTGGCGCGGTGTACCGAGCGAGATCGACGAAACCCTCTTCAAGTGGCACGCCCTCGACGGGTCGACGCAGCTCACCGGCTATCTCGCTGCCTCGTACTCCAACGGTGTCGACCTTCCGACGGAACCCGACGACCTCCTCGAGCGCGTCGAGGCCCTCGACCGGGAGCTGCGGCCCTTCGACAGGGTCGGCCACCTCCTGGTCATGAACGGAACAGACCACTGGCCGCCCCAACATGGGCTCGCGGCGGCGATCGAGAAGGCGGACTCCACCCAAGGGACCTACGACATCCGCCTGTCGAGCCTGCCCGGCTGGTTCGACGCCGCGCTGGCTGCGGCCGACCTCGAGACGATGCAGGAGTGGACAGGGGAGCTGCGCAGTGCTGCGAGGTCCAACGTGCTCATGGGCGTCACCTCGACACGCACCGATCTCAAGCGGATCCAGGCCGAAGGCGAACGGGCAGTCGAGAGATACGCAGAGCCGCTCGTCGCTCTCTCGGGCAGCCTCGGGCAGCTCCCCCTGCTCCGCGAAGCCTGGGAGCGTCTCGTCCTGAACTCGGCGCACGACTCCGTCTGCTCGTGCTCCGCGGATCCGACCATGCGCCAGGTCCACGTCCGCTACGAGGAGACAGTGAGGATCGGCCAGGGCGTCGCCCGCGACGCGTTCCGGGCTCTCTCGAAGCGCATCCGCACACCCGAGACCGGCTCCGGACAGCGTGGGCTCCTCGTGTGGAACCCCTCGCCCTTCGCACGTGCGGGTGTCATCGAGGCCGAGGTTCCCCTGCCCCCCCGGCGCGAAGCCCACGCGGAGGATCTCGCCGTCGCACTCGTCGACACGGACGGCTCGCGCATCCCAACCGTCGAGCTCGGCAGGCGCGACGAGATCGCGTTCGACGCCGTCCTGACCGGCACCGAACTCGACGACATAGTGAACCTCGTCCGAAGCCGTGTCTACGGAACCACGTTCGTGAACGGATTCCACGTCGCAGAGGGACCGAAGTTCGTCGAGGTGCATCTCGAAGGGAGCAGCAGGCTGCGCGGCCACGTCGACGCCGACATCCTCGCCGATCGCCTGCGCGAGCTCAGCGCGGCCGAACCGGAGAGGCGGTTTCACGTGATCCTCCGTCGCGAGCCCTCCGCCCGTGTCCAAGCGCATGTCCAGGAAATCGCACCCCTCGGTTGGTCGACGTTCCTCCCCGAGTGGCACGTCCCGGAAGAGGGGCCGGCAACTCCGATCGCTGGTCCCGGCAGGCTCGACAACGGGCTCGTCCGGGTCGAGTTCGAGGGAGACGGGACGTTCCGGCTGACCGACCCCGAGTCGGGGGAGGTCGTCGTTCGCGGCCTCGGCAGGATCGTCGACGGCGGCGACGTCGGCGACACCTACAACTGGTCTCCTCCCGAGTACGACACCGTCGTGACCGAACCCGAGAAGACGGTAATCGAGGTCGTCGAGTCGACCCCTCTGTCGGGGACGATCCGCGTGTCCCGGCCCTACCGAATTCCGGCTGCCGCGACGGCAGACTGCTCGCGCCGTAACGACGATTCGACCGAGCTCGTGGTCGCGATGACCGTGAGCCTCGACACCTCCAGCCCCGTCGTGCGCGTGACCGTGGAGTTCGAGAACACGGCACGTGACCACCGCCTCCGCGTCCACCTCCCACTCCCCGAACCCGTCGACGGCTCGGTGGCGGACACTGCCTTCGGCACCGTCCGGCGCGGGCTCGCCACCGAGGGCGGCCCGACCGAGCTGCCCCTGCCGACATGGCCGGCGAAGCGGCACGTGGACTGCAGCGGTACGTCCGGGGGCCTTGCCGTCCTGTTCGACCAGACAGTCGAGTACGAGGTCCTGCGCGACTCGCCCGACGGCCCGGGCGTGGAGGTTGCGCTCACTCTGGTCCGCGCCACGGGATTCCTCTCGCGGCAGGCGCCGCGCATGCGTCCGAACCCTGCCGGCCCGCCCGTTCCGACGGAGCACAGCCAGTCGGCAGGTCCGCAGGTGATCCGCTTCGGGATCCTGTGTCACCGAGGTGACCCGGAGCACGACGACGTACCTCGGGCCGCGGACGCGTTCGCCCACCCCCTGTGGCACAGGCCCGTGGAAGGCTCCGAGGACGGAGATCTTCCGCCCGCCTGCGATCCCCTCGAGCTCGACACAAGTGATGCGGTCGCCCTGAGTGCGGTGGTTCCCTCCGGGGCGGGAGACCTCGAGATCCGGCTCTTCAACGACGGGTCCGCGCCGGGCCGCGTCTCCCTGTCGGGAGAGACCGACTGGTGCCGGGCTGCCGGCCTCGCCCCCCCGGCAGATGTCGTCGACCTTCGCGGCGCCGTTGTCGAGCCGTCCGCCGGGGTGCCACTCACCCTGGCCCCCGGGCGGATCACGACCCTCAGGCTTCTCCGGAATACTCCGGCCTGAGATCCTCACGGGCCCGCCGGACGCCGGTACCCGGCTCGTAGGGCAAGTCTTCGCCCTGACCCGACGGGGTGTAGTACGAGCGTCCGCTTGCCTCCTCGGGCACGTACGCCTGCTCGACCCAGTGCCCGGGATGGTCGTGGGGGTAGCGATAGCCGCGGCCGTCGCCCAGTGTGCCGGCCCCCGGATAGGACGCGCTCCGCAGGTGAGCGGGCACGGGCCCCGGCCGGTGCTGTCTCACGTCCTCGACCGCGGCGTCGATCGCTGCTTTCACCGAGTTCGACTTCGGTGCCCGCGCGAGATGAAGTGCGGCATGCCCGAGGTTGAGCCCTGCCTCGGGGAGACCGACGAGCTCGAGCGCGTGCGCTGCGTTCACAGCGACGGCGAGCGAGCTAGCGTCTGCCAAACCCACGTCCTCCGACGCGAAGATGACCATCCTCCTCGCGATGAACCGTGGGTCCTCTCCCCCTTCGAGCATGCGTGCCAGCCAGTGGAGCGCCGCGTCCGGATCGCTTCCCCGCAGGGACTTGATGAACGCGGATATGACGTCGTAGTGCGAGTCACCCGCGCGGTCGTGGGCGACGTAGCGCATGTCCGCCGCCCCCTCGGCGTCCGGGAGTCCTATCTCATCACGGCCTGCGGCCCGTGCGAGGTCGGATGCCAGCTCGAGGCAGACGAGGGCGCGCCGTGCGTCGCCGTTCGACTTGTCGACGAGATGCTCCCTGGCTTGCGGGCTGATGGTGAACTCCCCACCGAGACCTCGTGGATCCTCGAGTGCTCGCGCGACGATCGTCTGCACGTCCCGATCGCTCAACGGTTCGAGGCGGAACAGGGACGCCCGCGAGAGGAGCGGCGAGTTGATCTCGAAGAAGGGGTTCTCGGTCGTCGCCCCGATCAGGACCAGAGTCCCGTCCTCGACGGCTGGGAGAAGAGCGTCCTGCTGCGATTTGTTGAAGCGGTGTATCTCGTCGAGGAAGAGGATCGTCCCCCGACCCTGTTCGCCGCGCCTACGTCTTCCCTCCTCGATGACCGCCCGCACGTCCTTCACGCCGGCTGAGACCGCAGACAGGGTAACGAGCTCGCGGGCCGTGCGTGCGGCGACGACGCGGGCAAGCGTCGTCTTGCCCGAACCGGCCGGGCCCCAGAGGATCACGCTGCGGAGGGAATCCTGCTCGATCAGCGCGCGCAGGGGCCTGCCGGGTCCGAGTAGATGCGACTGGCCCACGACCTCGTCGAGCTCCCGAGGCCGCATCCTCGCCGCCAGCGGTGCTTCAGTCTCGGCCCTTGCCTCTGCGGAGGCCTCGAACAGATCCATGCCCCGATCCTTGCACACGGCTTCGCACCGTGCCCCGGTTCCCCCTGAATCAGGCAGTACCCTCGCAGGTTGTGCGACACCTCCTCTCGTCGGATGTGAGGCCCGAGGCGAAGATCAGATGACGGCCGGCTCACAGGCGGACGCGGGCATCGAGTAGGGGCGAGACGCCTATTTCGATGCGATCATGTCCGGGGATTCCCACGCCGCACTCGGCGTCGTGAGATCCCTGGGTGACCGCGGCGTGGCTGTCGAGACCCTGCTCTCCGAAGTCGTCGCCGCAGCCATGGCGAGAGTCGGCGAGTCCTGGCAGGCGTACCGGGCGTCCATCACCCAAGAGCACAGGGCCTCGGGAATCAGGAACACGTCATCCGAGCCGTCCCCGACGCGGCCGTGCCGGCGCATGGATCCGTCGCCCCGGGCCCGGCCGTGAGGGCCGTGGTCACCTGTGCGGAAGGCGAGTGGCATGTCCTCCCCGGACACGTGGCGACGTCGGGAAACGCCCAGCACAACGCGGCAATATCAGTAATGTCCTCCCCGGACACCTGGCGACGTCAGTCGTCCGCGTGCGGGGATTCGACGTCGACTTCATCGGACCGTCAGTCCCAGCCGACGACCTCGTGGGCTTCCTCGACCCCGCGCCCCCGCCGGCCGTGATCGTGAGCTGCACGACGCAGATGTCCCTGGTGGGCGCTTGGCGGACGATATCCGCCCTGCGCTCTCTCGGAACGCGGGTGATCGCCGGGGGGCGGGGCTTCGGCCCCGCCGGGTCCTGGGCTGTGGCTGTCGGAGCGGACGACTTCGCCGACAGCTTCGCCTCAGGGGCCGACCTCCTGGTGGCTTGCGATTCGCTGCCGGCCCCTCGAGCACGCGAGCCCGCGGGCGACCCGGCCGCCATCGCCGAGGCCGAGTCGATCCACACCTACGGCGAGACCGCGGTCGAGGCAGCGATCCAGTCGGCTGCCAGGCGATGGCCTGCGATCCGCAGCACACCTGCGGCCTACCGGGCGACCCGGGAGGACATCTCGGCAACGCTGAAGACGTTGACGTCTGCACTGGTGGCCGGCTCCGACGACGTGCTCGCGGAGTTCATCGGCTGGTTCGAGGACGTGCTCGCCTCCCGGGGCCTGCCGATCGGCTACGTCCCCACGGCCCTCGAGCTCGTCGCCGACTTCCTGCCGGACTCGTTCCCGCTGGCACACGCCGTTGCGGTGAGAGGGATAGGACTCTGCCGCAGCGCCCCGATGAAAGCGTCCGACCCCGTCATCTGAGAGTTAACGGCCTCGTCGCTCGGTCAGCTCGTCCAGTCTCACCTGGGTCTCGGGCGTGAGCGCAATGCCGACTTCGCCGAGCTGATGGGCGTCGAGCGGTGCCGGTGCTCCCGACAGAGGGTCCGCTCCGGTCTGTGTCTTGGGGAAGGCGATGACCTCGCGGATCGAGGGCTGGTCGGCGAGGATCATGACGAGCCGGTCCCAGCCGAGGGCGAACCCTGCGTGAGGAGGGACACCGTACCGGAACGAGTCGAGCAGGAAACCGAAGCGCGTGTGGATCTCCTCGTGCGAGAGGCCGAGGACCCTGAACACACGCTCCTGCACGTCCGCCGAGTGGATACGGACCGAGCCCGATCCCATCTCGAGCCCGTTGATCACGAGGTCGTACGAGCGGCTGCGCACGGAGAGTGGATCCGATTCGAGCTTGCCGAGGTCCTCGACGTTGGGGTGGGTGAACGGATGGTGCGCCGGTGACGGCCCGCCCTCGGCCGACTCCTCGAAGAGCGGGAAGTCCACGACCCAGAACGCCTCGATGCCGTCCTCGGGCCCGTGCCCTGCGGGAGCGGCGAGCTCGAGGC
>QWHP01000187.1 GCA_021404985.1 Actinobacteria bacterium ATB1 | reverse complement strand
AAAAGAAATCCCCCTCCGAAAAGGGGGAACCGCCCGGCATCGCCAAGTGAGACGCTCATCGATGCCGGGCGGGACCGGGGGGTAATCGATCAATCGCAATGATAGTGATCGTTGCGAGGAATGCAAATCCTTTCGGGGGTTTTCCGGGATTTCCCCCGAAAGGATGTAAACACATCAAGAGGCATGTCGGTGAGGGCCGGACGAGGGTCAGTCGGGGAGGATGTAGATCATCCCGTTCGCGTCCGACGAGGCGATCGTCGAGGTCACGAAGCGCCCGGCGGGGTCGAAAGGATCGGGTGCCTGCGAGGACTGGTCGTAGCCGACCATCTGGCAGGGCGATTTCACCGACACGCGGGCGGAGGTCACGAGCTCCCAGAGCGTGCTGAGCGGCTGGCCCGACCTCGGCTCGAGGGGGACGACGTGGGCGTTGGTGATCGGGATCCCGACCGACTCGTCCACGTACCAGGAGGGGTGCGACGCGAACACAGGGCCCGTCTCGACGAGACCCCAGACAGTCAGCGCGTTCGTTCCGAAGAGCTTGCCGACTCTGCGCCTGCCGTCGGCGTCGTAGAGCCCCGACGTCGGCATGAGGATGGCGTGGAGGCTTCCCCGCAGGTCCTTCGCCTCTCGCTTCGCCTCCCGTGTGAGGGACACGGCCTCGTCGAAGCCGGTCAGCATGTAGCCGGCGCCCTCGCGGCGCACTGCGTCGAGAATCGGCTCGCCGGGTTCGGGCAGCACCAGCGTGTGGCCACCGTGGAGAGCTGTCAAAGCCGACAGCATCCCGTCCCAGGTGGAGATGGGCCGGTCGACCGCGAACGACGTCTCGCGTTGGGGCCCGAGGAACGTGGACATCGAGATGGCCCACGAGAGCAGCGAGCGGTGAGAGTGCCATGCGACGACAGGTCGCCCCTCGCCGCCCAGCGCCCCCGACACGGAGTCGAGAGCCACTGCAGACTCGTGCACTCTGGCGCGCCGCCCACCCTCGGGCTGCCCTGAGAGGCTGCTGCGCTCGATACCACCCCATCCGGGTGCGGACAGCACCATCGTCTCACCTAGTGCGGCAGGCTCCACCCCGGCTGTGGTCAGGTGGACGCGGAGTCCGGCGGCCACGCAGGCAAGGAGGAGGACCACGTCGTCCACGTGGCCGCTGCAGTTGAGCCGGACAAGCGCGCCTGGTCCGGCCTGGCTCTCGAGGCCACCTGCGGCTGTCCTCACGGCTTCTGCGAGGTCCGTGCCTGTGAGGCGTGAGGCTCCCGAGACGAGGACGGGCTCGACCGCCCGCGTGCGGGCAACCCGGTCGACGAGCATCTCGTCGAGCCCGAAGGGCGGCGTACCCGCGACCCTTGCCACACCCGCAGGCCAGTACCAGGAGGGCGTGATGGCGATCGTCTTCGGCATGTCAGTTCGCCTCCAGTCGTGTCGTCAAAGGATGCCGCCGAAGCGGAGGGTCGTTCCAAGAAATGCCGCGAGGCCGGCACCGGCGAGCTCGACGCGCAGGAGGACGTCCATGCGCCTGATCGCCTGCCCGACAGCCGCACGTGCCGCGCGACGCTCCTCGTTGCTCATGTCCGTCGACATTCGGACGTGGAGAGCGGGATGTGCGACGACTCCGAGCATCAGCAGGAGGCCGAAGAGGAACGCCCAGAGGATCGTGAGAGCCAGCATGGTCCGGCCGTAGGAGTTCGAGAGCACGAGGGGTGGCCGGAAAATCGGCGATGTGGTCGACAGGTGACCTGACTCCAAGAGGAGGCCGACCCCGCTCAGGAACAGGACCGCAAGGGCGACAAGGGCGATCCAGCGGTAACGCCGACCCATGAAGCTGCACACGACGTTGACCTGTGCAGGTGGGATGTGCTCCTGCGAGGGGCGCCAGACGACCTCCATCAGAACGGCTCCACCGATGTACACGGCCCAGCCGAGGACGTGCGCGAATCCCAGGAGGGTCGGGGCGACCTCGGTGCCGAGCACTCCCGCGGGCATCCGGGGTCACCACCAGAGTCCCGTGCCCTTGGTCTGGGCGAGGCTCACACCAAGGAGCGCGATGACGAAGGCGACCCCGAGGTCGACACGTGTGAGCCACGTGGTCCACTTGGCTGCCTTCAACTTGGCGTCCTGTGTCGACTGCGCCTGTCCGGCCGAGACCTGGGCTGCCATCCGTCCCGAGAGCTTCGGGCGGAGGACGAACGTGATGATCGCCCCGTTCACCACCAGCACCCCCCACAGGCACACCATCGTGAGGAGCGTCTTGCCATAGGGGGTGGAGAAGACGTTCTCGCCGAAGAGGAAGCTCTCGACACGGATCGTGAAGATGCGGAGGAGTCCGCTCGCGAGGATGAGCCCGAGCGCGCTCCATGCGAAGACGAGGAACCGGTCCGCGACCTTCTGGCCGAGAACCATCGCCTGGGCGGGAGGTATCGACTTCTGCGCCGGACCCACGACGAACTCCATGATCACGGCCCCGCCAAGGTAGACGGCGACACCGATCACGTGCAGGTAGGCGGCCGCGATCTTCATCAGCTCCGATGTCACAGGGCACCTCCCCACGGGTCGGGCTCGCCGGGATGCCACGTGGCGAAGTGCTCCCTGATGGCGGGGGTGATCGCGTACGGTTCGCCGTTCCCGGTCTGGAAGCGCCGGTAGTAGTCCTGGTCGACATGGTGGACCTGGGCGGAGAACTTCGCCCGCACCGGGCTCACGTACGCGGGGCAGCAGCCGTACTTGGCGACGATGTACTCGACGGTGGCCACTGCGGCATCCACGGCCCAGTCGGGTATGTGCGCCTTGGGGTGCTCGAGGATCGACTGCATCGCCTCCGACGTGAAAGGACCGCCGACACGCTCGTCCCAGTTGCCGTCACGTGAGAGCTGCCCACCGCAGCCGTAACGCAGGTCACGCACGTACTCGACAGCGGACCTCGCCGTGGGGAACTGCGGGGAGGGCACGACGACGGGCTCCTTGACACCGGGCAGCCCGAGGCAGGTGGCGGTCTTGGACGGGTTCGTGTCCGGATCCCGCTCGAGGAACGAGAAGCCGAGCCCGGTCGAGATGTCCGGGTATGCCCCGAGGACCATGTCGTCGGCGTAGGACCCGACGGGCCAGGCGCCGAGACCGAGCGCCTCGCATGCGAGCCGGATGTTCTGCACGGCACAGGCGGCCTGACTGCTGTGCAGCATGAGGGCGAGCTCGTCGAACACGGGAACCGGGAACCCGACTTCGAGGAAGCCGGGCCGGATCCACTCGTCCACACCACACGGCTTGTCGGTGTCAGGGTCCATCAGATAGAAGCCCGACCACTCGTACGACGAGAGGAGGAGGTTGAACCACTCGACGCCGACGTCGCCCACCGGCAGGAACCACGAGCTTCCCGGGCGGTTCAGGTTGTACTGCCCGGGGCCCATGGCGTTCACGTTGTGGGTGCCCTCCGGGGCCGAGAACCATCCGACGTCGGGACGCGTGGCCGAGATCTGCCGCCGGCCCGACCGGAACCAGTCGAGCACCTTCGCGTAGTCCTGCGGGCCGGAGATCTCGACGGGGGCGAGACGCTCGGGCCCGGGGCGGTAGAGCCACACCCCGCCGTCGTCGACGATGAAGAGGTCGACCGACAGGTCGTTCGAGGAGCCGGGAATCGTCCTGCCCGCCCAGGAGATCAGGCCCGAGAGCCCCCCCTGCACCGGTACGTCCGCGAGGACCGCGCCGTTGGGTCCGAGGGCCGCCCATGCGATCAGGGCCTGCTCGACCTCCGACAGAGGGATCGGTTCGACCGCTGAACTGAACGCGAGCGGACCCTCCGGCTGGGTCACCGTCTGGTTGCTCGACCACGAGAAGGTCTCGCTCTCGCCGGTCTCACTCCGGTAGCCGAGGCCCATGCGGCGGGTTCGCAGCGTCGACAGGAGCCTGAAGAGCGAAGGTGTCGACTCGAACGCTCTCGCCAGTGCCGCCTGCTCGGCTTCGCTCACGGAGGGCACCTGAGCTGTCGACTGGTAGTCGGGTCTGTAGCTGATGTCGGCCATCGGTTCTTCCTCCACCTGGGTCGGGAAAGGTCGGATGGGGGTCTGTCAAAGGCTCTGTCAATCGGTTGCGGGCTCCGCGAGCTCGACGTCGACGTGCACGGCTCTGTCGGCGGGAACGGGCTGCCAGCCGAAGGGGAGGTACCTGAGGTGACCGTAGCGGTCGACGAGATGGAGCCACTTGACCATCCCGGGCTCGACGTCGTTTGCGCCCTTCCAGCCGGGGAACATGTGGGGCTCGAATCCGTTGTAGAGCACGACCTGGCCGGGACGGATGCGGCCCGAGACGCGGGCGGGCGCACGGAACTCGCCGTGCGCGTTGTGGACCCGGGCGATCGAGCCGTCCTCGATGCCGAGCTCGGCGGCCTGCGCGTCGTTCAGGACTACGAGGGGGCGGCCCTGGTGCGTCTGCAGGAGCACGTCGTTCCCCATGTTGATCGAGTGGACCGTCCAGCGGGAGTGCCCGCTCGTGAGCACGAAGGGCTGTCTGCCTCCCATCTCTGGCGGTTCCTTGTGCCGTGGAAGCGCCTCGTCGGCCTCCATGAACCACGGGTGATCGACGTAGAACTGCGCACGTCGTGTCAGCGTCGGGAAGGGCACCCCCTTGTCGACGTGCCAGGTGAATGCCGTCAGGACCTTGTTCGGCGAGACGTCGCCGGCCACCGACAGGCCGGGGGCGAACATCCCGAGGCCGCTGTAGCGGGCGGTGCCCTCGCTCCGCAGCCGGTCGAGCGAAATCCCGATGGGAACCGTGCCCGCCTCGGACGAGTCGCGGAGCCACTCGTCGAGGACGCGCTCCTCGTCCTCGAACTGACCGTTCATCGTGAAGCGGTCGACGAGGTCGTCCAGGCGGCGTGTGCGCCTCCGTCCGTCCAGGTATTCGGTGAGGCCCTCCTCCTCGGCTGCCTCCTCGACCTTCGCGCAGAGGAGACGGAAGATCTCCCACTCGGTCTTCACCTCACCCGGCGGGGGAACCGCCGTGTCGGAGAAGCCGATCCGGAACGTGTGCGTGATCGCGTACTGCAGGTTGGGGCGCTCGTACTGCATCGCCACGGGGAGGACGATGTCCGAATGGAGGGCGGTCGTCGACATGCGGAAGTCGACGGTCACGATCAACTCGAGCTTGGGCCAGAGGTTCTCGAGCAGCTTCTCGCGCCCGCCTCGGGCGCGGCGCAGAGGGTTCGTGCCGACGGCGAAGAAGACCTGGGGGTCGGTACCGGAGTCGGGACGGTTGAGCCCACCCCACCAGCCCCTACTCATCGCGTCGGCCATGTACTCGCCGAAGGGCTTCGTCATCGACGGATCGGACCAGTCGCTTTGGTTCCAGGACTCGTCGTAGCCCGCGTGGTGGTAGTTGAAGAAGACCGGGGGCTTCGACGTGCCGCTCACGACCGCCATCTGGAGCAACTGGTTCCCGAGGATCTCGTCGGAGGCTTCCTCGTCCTGCCCGCGCAGCGCTTCCACCGCGCCCTCGAGACCTTCCATCACCCGGATGGTCTCGGCGACGCCGCGCTTTTGCTTCATCCCGAAGAGCATGTAGCCGTCGAGCCCGGCCAGCGCGAGCCCCTGGATCCCCGAGCCCGGGCGGCCCCAGTTGCCCGTGAGCGCGAGCATCAGGCACATCGCGCGCTCCATCAGATCACCGTGGTAGTACTTCGGGGCGTTGAAGCCCTCGATGATCTTGGTTCGCTTCCGGGAGGCTTCGCGAGCGAGTTCGCGGATAACCCCGGGGTTGATTCCGCAGATGGCCGACGCCTTCTCGGGGGTGTACTCAGCGAGCGTTTCACGCAGGAGCTCAAACACGGTGGTCGCTTCGAAGGTCGCGCCGTCGGCGCCCGTCACGGTGAACGTACCTTCGAGTTCTGGCTCCGACTCGTCCAGCATGAGTGATCCGCGTGGCGCCATCTCGACCGCGCCCGTCGCGCGGTCCCACCAGAAGAACTGGTCTTCGCGCTCACCCGCTTCAACCTCTGGTCCGCGGACGAAGCGTCGTGTGTCTCGGTGCGCCAGCAACGGGAGGTCGGTCTGCGACTGCACGAACTCGCGGTTGTAGAGCCCTTCCTCGATCAGCACCTGGCACATCGACAGCGCCAGCGCGGCGTCCGTCGCGGGACGGATCGGCACGTACGTATCGGC
>QWHP01000186.1 GCA_021404985.1 Actinobacteria bacterium ATB1 | reverse complement strand
AAGAAGGTCACGGCGTCCCGGTCCCGCGCCCAGTCCGTAACCGTCTTGATCGCGGCCGGTTGCGAGAGGACGTCCGTCTCCCACATGGGATCCAACAGCGTCGGGTGGTCGTAGCGCGCCTTCTTGAAGAGGTCCCACATGGCCTTCTCCTCGGCACAGAGCTCCTGCCATTCGGTACGCCACGATGGTCCGTCCGGCTTGGCGTTGCGGAGAACGTCGAGGAGCACGACAAGTGTCGCTCTGGCGTCACCGACGAGTGCCGTCGTGCGGTTGTAGTGCATGGCGGTCCGCTCGTCCGCATTGAGGTTCACGACTTGACGCACCCTCGGATAGCCGGTGCGGCTCGAGTCGGACTGACACACCGCACGTCCACCTACGACCATCAGCGTGTCGGCGTTCCCCATCGCCCAGTTGCCACACAGCGATCCCTTCGAGCCACCGACCGTCATGTTCCGGGGATCGCCATACGGGATGACGCCTGATACGAGGGGACTCGTCACCGCCACTCCACCGACGAGGTCGAGGAGCTCGGGAAGAAGGTCGGCGCAGTCACGTGCGCCCCCACCGACCTTGACGACGACGCGGTCCCCGGCGAGCAGCACCTCGGCGGCACGACCGATCTGATCCATGTTCGCAGGGCCGAGACGCGGCGGTACTCCGACGGGCAGCTCGTCGACGTTGAAATCACGGAGGAACGCCGGTTGCGTGTTCAACGGGAGGAGCAGATGGAACGGGCCCGCACGGTACGGGTGCTCGACCGTATCGAGACCGCGGCGGAGCGCAGGTCCGACGGCCGCAGGAGTGTGCAGGGAGTACGCGTGGCCGAGGGTCTCGCACAGGCGCAGGAAGAGGCCCTGCTCGTGTTTGGGGATCTGCTGCATGTTCGGACCCTCGTCGTGGGTCGTCTCGTCCCCGTAGATGTGCCAGACACCGATGCCGTCGCTCGCCGACGCCAGGGACCCGGCCATGGCGTGGAGGGCGCCCGGGCCGATCGAGGTCACGACGGCCGCCTTCTCACCCGTGACCCAACGCAGCGCGGTGGCAGCGTGCGCCGCCTCGGTCTCGTGCCGGCACGGGTAGCCGCGGACGAGGCCGGCCTCCTCGTAGATCCTGAGGACCTCACCGAGCTCGGTGGAACCGTGCCCCAAGGTGACCAGATACTTCGACACCCCTTGACGCAACAGCCCGAGAACCACCGCCTCGGACAGGGTCACCTCGATGCGGCCCCCGAGCACCCCCCTTTCGATCGCATCCTCGATGGATCCCGACGACGCGATCGCCGTCGCGCGCTCGGTGCGGGCGTGCCGGAGTGCCTCCGTGTCGACCATGTACCGAGTATGCCCGCAGGGACGCGCGAGCGCCTTCCGCCTTGGCGGCGGGGAGAGGATCGGGCAGCATGCACGAACGCGTCGCGATCGAACCCTGGGGAGTCTGATGGAGTCAGTGCGGGCCGGGCTTGTGGGCGGAGGCAGGATCGCCGACCTCAACGTGATCGGGTGGCTCGAGCATCCCTCTGCCGAGGTCGCGGCGATCTGCGACATAGATCCCCAGATCCGTGATGCGAGGGCCGAGGAATGGGATTGCCGCCCGATCGGGTCGTACGAGGACCTCCTCGCCGATGACGGGATCGACGCCGTGGTCATCCTCACACCACACCATCTGCACGCAGAGCAGGCGATCGCCGCGCTCGAGGCCGGCAAGCATGTCTCGCTCCAGAAACCGCCGGCCCGGAGCATGGCGGAGTACGAAACGATCGGAGATGCCGCCCGAACCGCAGAGGAGAAGCAAGGGGCGAAGTTCCAGGTGTTCGAGGACTTCATGTTCTACCCGCCGCACGTCCTCGCCGCCCGACTCGTCGAGGAGGGCGAGATCGGCGACGTGCTGTCGGTCAGGCTTGTCACCGCCGGTGGACGCATGGGCAACGGAGAAGGCTGGGAGGTCGACGCCGCGTCACAGATGTGGCGCATGGACCCAGATCTCTGTGGCGGAGGCATGACGACCTTCGACCACGGCTATCACTGCTTCAACATGGGACGCATGTTCGTCCCGGACCCGGTCGAGTCCGTCCATGCCTACATCAACTTCATGGAGATGGGCGAATACCTCATAGACGTTCCCTCGATTATCACATGGCGGTACGCCGGGATGCCCCGCTTCGGGTCGTGGGAGGTGGTCGCCTCGCTCGATCTCGACGTCATGTCCAAGTACTACGTCACCGATGATCGCATGGAGATCCGCGGGTCGAAGGGGATCATCTGGGTTAACCAGTGCTGCGGCCGGCTGCTCGAGGAGCCTCCGGTGGTCCTGTACCGGGAGGGGGAGGTGCGGTCCTTCCACCGCGTCGAGTCCGACTGGGCGGCATCGTTTCGCGACGCCACGTTCGACTTCATCGACGGCATCCTCGATGACCGGCCGCCGTTGCAGACCGTCGACGACGCGAGGGAGACGTTGCGGTTTGCCTTGGCGGCGCAGCTCTCGGCTCGGGAGCACCGCGAGGTGGCTCCGGCGGAGGTCACGTAGTCCCGGGGGCGATCCTCCGCTACCTCACAGGAAGTCGAGGTCTGCACCCTCGTTCGCCTGCAGGACGTGCTTGGCATAGAGGTGCCGCCAGCCCCTCTCCGGTGGGGTGGATGGTTGCCAGCTCTGGCGCCGGGCTTCAAGCTCGTCCGGATCGACCAGAAGGTCGAGCCTTCGTTCCGGAACGTCCAAAGAGACCGGGTCGCCATCGTGCACGAAGGCGAGGGGCCCACCCACGCCCGCCTCGGGGGCGCAGTGCAGGACGACCGTTCCGTAGGCAGTCCCGGACATCCGTGCATCGGAGACGCGGACCATGTCGCGCACACCGACCGCGGCGAGATAACGCGGGATCGGGATGGACCCCGCTTCGGGCATGCCCGCGGCGACGGGTCCTGCATTGCGCAGCACGAGGACATGGTCGGGGGTGACGTTCAGCGACGGGTCGTCGATACGTGCGGCGAGATCCTCTGGACCGTCGAAGACGACAGCCGGGCCGGTGTGGCGCAGCAGGTTCTCTGACGCGGCCGATGCCTTCAGCACGGCACCGTCGGGTGCCAGCGACCCGTGGAGGGCTGCGATCCCACCCGGTGGCGCCACAGGGTCCTCGGGCTCGCGTATCACCTTCGACCATTCCGCCGGCCCTGCCTCCGGACCGATCGTGGCGCCGACCGTTGCACCGAACACGGTGGGTGCATCGAGCTCGAGGAAGGGCCGCATGACTGCGAGCAGTCGCCGCATGCCGCCCGCCCCGTGAAAGTCTTCCAGATAGCCCGTACCCACGGGTTTGCAGTCGACGAGGACCGGCACCTCGCGCCAGATCGCGTCGAGCTCGGCGAGCGTGATAGGGACACCTGCGCGCCGTGCGACGGCGAGAAGGTGGATCACAGCGTTCGTACTCCCGCCAAGCGCTGCAAGGACCCGTGCAGCATTGCGGATCGTGGACGGTCCAACAACATCGCGGGTCGTCGGGCCACCTGCCCGGATGAGCGCAACGGCACGCCTGCCCGCCTCGACCCCGATCCGCAGCCTCTCCGCGGTGACGGCGGGCGCCGTGCCGCCTCCGGGAGGTACAAGCCCCATCGCCTCCAGCAGGCAGGACATCGTGGATGCCGTGCCCATGACCATGCATGTTCCGGCGGTGGGACAGAGGGAGCCCTCGATTCCGCGCAGCTCCTCGTCGTCGATCTCGCCCGCCCGGTATTCCGCCCAGGCACCCCTGCAGTCGGTGCAGGCACCGAGGCGACGGCCCCCCCACTGGCCTGTCCGCATCGGGCCAACCGGAACGATCACAGCGGGAACGTCGGTCGACACGGACGCCATGAGTTGGGCAGGCAGCGTCTTGTCGCACCCTCCGAGGTAAACGACCGCGTCGAGCGGCTGGGACCTGACAAGCTCCTCGGTCTCCATAGCCATGAGGTTGCGGAAGAGCATCGTGGTCGGCGACATGAGGATCTCGCCCAACGACATCGTCGGAAACCGGAACGGCAGACCACCCGCCACGAGGACACCCCTCTTCACGGACTCGACGAGTTCGGGCATCGACCTGTGACACGTAGTCAGATCACTCGTCGTGTCGGCGATACCGACGGTCGGACGTTCGAGGTCGTCTCCGTCGTACCCCGCGGACGTGAGGAAGGTCCGCCTGAGGAAGAGGCTGAAGTCCGCATCCCCGTAGGACGTGAGGTTCCGGCCTATGCCCTTCATGAGGGCTCCGCCCTGTGACCCCCGAGCCTACGGCTCGCCCTGCGAGCCAAGCTCGCAGCCAAGGGGGTGCCCGCACCCCCTTGCAAACCCCCTGGGGCTCGCTCCACTCGCCCAAATGAGGGCTCCGCCCTGTGACCCCCGAGCCTACGGCTCGCCCTGCGAGCCACGAGGCTGCGCGCATCGCCCTCTGACATGCCGGGACTCTACCCGGTTGCATAGCCTGGGCGGATGGACGGAATCGACAGGGCAGGCTTCCGGAAGCTCCTCGCAGACCGGCTTCCCGACGACGTCGTCGAGCTCGATCCCGACATCGTCGACGCGTACAGCCGGGACGAATCCGAGTTCCTCGAGCCCGGTCGGCCCTGGGCCCTGATACGTCCCCGCACGACGCAGGAGGTTGCCACCGCCGTCTCCGTCTGCGCCGAGTTCGGCGTGCACGTCGTCCCCCGGGGGGCCGGAAGCGGCGTGGCTGGCGGCGCCGTCGCCGGCGACGGGTCAGTCGTGATCTGCCTCATGCGGATGAACCGCGTCCTCGAGATCGACACACGCAACCTCCTCGCCGTGGTTGAACCCGGTGTCCTGAACGCCGACCTCTGCGAAGCCGTGCGCGCTCACGGACTCTGGTATCCGCCCGACCCGGCGAGCCGCGAGATCTGCTCGATCGGCGGAAACGTCGCCACGAACGCCGGCGGGCTCTGCTGCGTGAAGTACGGAGTGACACGCGAGTACGTGCTCGGGCTCGAGGTCGTCCTCGCGGACGGGTCCGTGGTCGAGCTCGGACGACGAACCGTCAAGGGCGTCGCCGGCTACGACCTGACGGCCCTCTTCGTCGGATCCGAGGGAACCCTCGGCATCGTCACGCGTGTCACCGTCCGGCTCCGGCCCCAGCCTCCAGCCGCAGTCACATTGACGGCCTTCTTCGACTCGCTGAGGGCGGCCGGCGAGGCGATCTCGGCGATCAGCACACGCACGACACCCTCGATGCTCGAACTCATGGACAGAACCACCATCAGGGCCGTCGACGACTGGAAGCGGATGGACCTCGACACCGGTGCAGCAGCGCTCGTCCTCGCCCAGTCGGACGTGGGAGGTGAGAGCGGCGCCGTCCAGCTCGATCTGATGGCTGGCGCGGCCCGGGACGCCGGTGCGACCTACGTCGCGACGACAGACGACCCGGACGAGGGCGAGCAGCTCCTCGCCGCACGGCGCCTCGCGTATCCGTCCCTCGACCGGCTCGGGACGGCCACTATGGGAGACCTCTGTGTGCCCCTCGGCGCCGTCGCCGAAGCGGTCTCGGCGATCGAGGACCGGGCGAGACGGCACGGGGTGGTCGTGGGCACGTTCGGGCATGCGGGCGACGGGAACCTGCATCCCACGATCGTCTTCGATCCGGGTGCTCCCGAATCCGTACGGGCCGCACACGCAGCGTACGACGCGATGTCGGAGGCGGCGCTCGAGCTCGGCGGAACGGTCACCGGGGAACACGGCATCGGACTCCTCAAGCGGGGTCATCTCGCCCGCGAGGTGGGAGCGGACGTGCTCGACCTGCACTCCCGCGTGAAGGACGCCCTCGACCCGGCCGGAATCCTGAACCCGGGCAAGGTCTTTGGCAGGCCATGACCGGCCACTCGCATGATCCCGCCCTCACCGGAATACGCGTCCTCGACCTCGGTGTGTGGCGCCCGGTTCCCTACGCGGGCCAGCTGCTCGCCGAGATGGGTGCCGATGTCCTCAAGGTCGAGCCGCCGGGCGGTGACCCGTTGCGGTCCTTCCCCGACCTCTACGCGTCACTCAACGCCCGCAAGCGGATCATCGAGGTCGACCTGAAGAAGCCCGCCGGGCCCGCACGGGTTCTGGAGCTGGCCGCAGAAGCGGACGTCCTGATCGAGGGCTTCCGGCCCGGCGTCCTAGGTCCAATCCTGAGATCGTCTACTGCTCCGTCACAGGCTTCGGATCCGATGGGCCTCTGGCGCAGGCGGCCGGCCACGACCTCAACTACCAGGCGTGGTCAGGCGTCCTCGGCGAGCGCGCACCCGAAGTGTTCAGGTCCGGGGTGCCCGTTGCGGACCTCGCCGCCGGCGTTCACGCGGCCCTCGCAGTCTGCGCTGCCCTCAACGCCCGGACGAGGGACGGAACCGGCGACCGGATCGAGGTGGCGATTACGGACGTCCTCGCGACGTGGGTGGCTCCAGGGACGCGGGTCGGAGCGACCCCGCTGCCGGACCGCCCGATGCGCTACCCGGCCTACGGAACCTTCGCATGTGCAGACGGCAGGTGGATCACGCTCGGGGTGCTGACCGAGGACCACTTCTGGAGGCCGTTATGTGCCTGTCTCGGGCTGGTGGAGCTCGCGGATCTCGACCTCGAAGCTCGCACCTTGGATGCGCCCGGCCTCAGGGCAACGCTCGCAGAGGCGATCGCCGATCGCGACCGGGACGAAATCGTGGCAGGTCTTCTCTCGTCGGGCGTGCCCGTTGCTCCCGTCCTCGACAGGCAGGAATCGGTCCGCCATCCCCAGTTCACCGCGAGAGGAGTCGTGGCACTCGGAACTTACGGCAGCGCCCTGACGGGACATCCCAGTCGCTTCGAGCTCCACCCTGCTCTGCCTGCCACCCGAGAGGAACCGCTGATCTTGGGCGAGGGCTGGGACATCTCCTGGTGACGAGGGCCCGATCGGCCCGAAGGGACCAAAGACCCTTGACCTACGACAACAGGATGCTCTTGAGTCCGGACGGGACGCGTGCTTCGAGGGAGGTCATCATGTCGAGTGTGCAGGATTCCGACGCCATCGTCATCGGGTCGGGTCCGAGCGGATTGACCTGTGCCGCCTACCTTGCTGCGACCGGCAAGAAGGTGCTCGTGTTCGACCGCCACTTCGAGGCCGGCGGGAACGCCACGACCTTCGCACATGGCGGATACGAGTTCGACGTCGGTCTCCACTACATCGGCGAGTGCCACCCGGGCGGCCAGGTGCCGATGATCCTCGATCCGCTCGGGATAGGCGTGAAGTTCCGTGAGCTCGACCCGGACGGATTCGACACGTTCATCCTCCCCGACGACACTCGGTTCCGTTGGCCCAAGGGCCTGCCGGAGCTCCGCGCGCGACTCCACGAGGCCTTTCCGGCGGAGTCCGACGGGATCGACCGCTTCATGGACACGGTCGTCGGCCTCGATTCGGTGATGCAGAGCCTTTCGGAACCGATGACCCCGCGCAGGATGCTCGAAGCCCCGCTCAAACTCTGGCCCGTGATCCGTCATTATCGGACGACGGTCGCCGGCTACCTGGACTCCCTCGGCCCCTCCCCCGGACTGCGCTCGATCCTGGGGGCACACAACGGGATCTATGCGCTGGCGCCATCACGCGCTCCTCTCATCCTGCACGCTCTCGTGATCTCGCACTTCTCCAACGGAGCGTTCTACCCGGAGGGCGGGGGCCAGCGGATCAGCGACGAGATGGCCACCTTCGTCCGCGAGATGGGCGGCGAGATCGTGCTGCGGACACCGGTCGAGGAGATCATCGTCGAGAAGGGACGTGCGCGGGGAGTCAGAGTGCGGCCACCGGCGCACGAGCGACGCGCCCGGGCCCAAGAGGAGTTCCGCGCTCCGCTCGTGATCTCGAGCGCGGACCTCAAGCACACATATCTCGAGATGGTCGGCCCTGATCATCTGCCGGCCGGATTGGTGTCGAAGGTCCGCCGATACACCATGACCCTCCCGATCTTCGCGGTGTATCTGATCCTCGACCGCGACCTACGTGCCGAGGGCCATCCGAACACGAACCTCTCCGTCCTCGGTGAGGACGTGGAAGCGATGTACGCGGACGCCGAGGCGGGCCGGTTCCCCGACGACCCGTGGGTGTTCGCCTGCAGTGCGACGCTCAAGGATCCCGGCAACGCAAGAGCCGCCCGCCCGGGTCAGACGAACGTCCAACTCATGACGCTGGCGCCACGGGACCATGCCTTCTGGGGGATTCGTGGCGGTCCGCACATGGGTGAGCGTTACCGACGCAATCCTGCCTACGTCGCGCGCAAGAATCAGTACCAGGAAGCCCTGATCGACAAGGCAGAGCGGGCGATCCCGGGTATCCGCGACTCGATCGTGCACGTCGAGACGGCATCGCCGATAACGCACGAACGGTTCATGGACTCGAGCGGTGGGACTTCGTACGGGATCGAATGCACGTCCGGCCAGTTCCTGCTCGGCCGTCCGCGGATGACGACGCCGATTCCCGGCCTCTTCCTGACCGGGTCCAGCACCATGTTCGCCCACGGGATCGTCGCAGCGATGCTCGGAGGCATGATGACCGCGAGCGTGGCAGCGGGGATCCCCTTCCCGAAGACAATCACCGGCGACCACCTTGCAAGGCGACTGGCCGCGGATCCGATCCGGCGAAGGGCCGCCCCTCCCGGGACGGACCGAGCTGTGGGCAAGGCCGCCGTCTGAGACCGTATCGTGGCCCGACGGGAGCGGGCCGGGGCCGGACGGTCCGGCGACAAGGGAACAACTGACACAAAGACACGGAGGCATCGATGCGAAGACCCATGTCCGTGGTGGTGCTGGTGCTGGTTCTCGTCTTGTCCGCTTGCGGCGGAGACAACGGCGACGCCACCGCTGGAACCACATCCGACCCCGGGGACGCGACCCCACAGGACTCGGAAGAGGCAACGACCTCACTCCCCGACGACGAGTTCCCTTGCAGCCTCGTGAGCCACACAGAAGCCGAACAGATAGCAGGTAACAGCCTCGACCCCGGGGACGCGCTCACGAACAACATCGACGAGAACGGGACCCAATGGGTCGCCCAGGAGTGCACGTGGCCGAACTTCCAGGAGGAGACACCGGTCGAGCTGACGCTCCAGGTGAGCAGGGCCGACGACTTCCCGGACGGCGAGGTCGGCTGTCCGCCACTGCCGGCCGGGGCAGAGATCACAGGCATCGGTGACACGGCCTACTGGGCCTTCACCGAAGCCGGCGACTCGGGAGTCGGCGACCTCCGCGTCTGCACGGCGGACGCACTGATCTCCACCCGCGCAACGGGGTTACCGGACGAAGCGGCCCTGCAGGCGAAGGCCAAGGCCCTCGCCGAGACGGCGATGGCTCAGCTCTGAGAAGGCGTCCGGTCACCTTCTCACGACGATCATGCGCCACCGTGGAACCGGGAGCTCAGCCCGCGGATACAGGGGAAATCCCACTGCGTGGGCGCTTCGGCCCGAGCAGCGAGGCGAAGGTCGCGTTGGCGAGCTGCGCGAGCCCCGACGTCAGGATCGCGTGGGCGACGTCGGTGGGTGTGTCGCCGCGGTCCAGGTTCCAATCGCTTCGGAAGGGATTCGTTCGCTCGGGCACGGCCAGCTTCCCCCAGCCTGCGAGGATCAGGCCGCCTTGGGCAAGAGCGTCTGCAACAAGCTGTGGGCACCGGTGGCCGAGCGTTCGTGCGAGAGCCGGACCCGCGAGGAATGCGGCCGCCATGCCACCGTAGAGGAGCCAGGCACGGCGGCGTCGCGCCCGGCCACCGCTGACACGTGCCCCGAGTTCCGCGGGGAGGTCGCCGGCAGCCATCATGCGCTCCTCATCCTGCCGTCACGCAGTCCTCTGGAGGCGGGCCGCCATCTCGAACACCACCCAGGCCCCGCATCGCGTGCAGTCGACATCGTCCCCGTAGCAGCAGAACGGGGTCGTGAACCTGTCGCCGTCGAGCCAGAGTGGGAGGAGGAGTTGCTTCGTCAGGCACGAGGCCGTGACGTCCCTCGCTGCGTCCGGCGCCATCAGGTCGAGAGACAGGGTCCGGTTCCGGACGAAACCCGGATACCGTTCCTTGACTCGCCGTACCTCTTCGACCGCGGGCATCCTGTCCTCGAGCGTCTCCCACGCAAGGCCTGTTACGTCGTGCTCGGCGGGAACGACGAAGCTGAAGGTCATCCAGCCGACTCGTGTTCCTCGAAGTGCCTCGGCGAGCTCGGCGAGGTGGCCCTGGTTCCGGGTCGTGACCGTGCACTGGACCTGAACCGGAGTGGCGAAGTCGTCGGGCAGGTGGTCGAGCATCTTCATCACGCGCCGGAAGCTGCCCGCGCCGCGGATTTCGTCGTTCACCTGCTCCGGACCGTCGAGAGAAACGATGTAGAGGACGTCCGGTCCGAGGTCAACGAGGGGGAGAGTGCCGTTCGTCACGACCAGGTTCTTGGGGAACAGTCCGACACCTCGCCGGAGGAGGTCCTTGCGGAGAAGTGGCTCACCGCCCATCCAGAGCATCGAGTGGATCCCGTGCCTGTCACGCAGGGCGCCCAGGAGCGCGATCAGGTCGTCCGTGGAGGGTTCCTTGCGTGCCCCGACGGATTCGTTCGGGTTGTCGTCGCGGAAGACGAAGCAGTGCGCGCACGAGAGGTTGCAGCGATTCGTCACGTTCACGAGGGCAAGCGGATAGTGCCCGTCGGGGTGATAGCCGTTTGCGTACCTCACGGCTTCGTCGAGATCCCCCATCATGTCGGCCTCCGTCGCAACTTGGTCAGCGCCTCGTTGCCGCAGTCAGAACCGTCGGGAAAAGGATACCGGGCGGGAAGCGCAAGACCCTCTCCTGGTCCACGACGTCGAACCCTGCCTTTTCGACCATGGTGCGCAAACCCTCCCGCGTCGGCCACGAGAGGGGCACGCGGGCGAGGGCGAAACCGAACCGACTTACGTCACCCGCCCAACGGGTTCGGGTGTTGACGAGTGCGAGGAGGAGTCGCCCACCGGGAACGAGCACACGACGGAACTCACGCAGAGCCCGGTCCTGGTCCGGGTACCAGTGAAAGGATTCCGTGCAGACCACGAGGTCGAAGACGCCGCCGGGGAAGGGCAGGTCCTGTGCGTCTGCCTGCGTCCAGGTCGCACGCCGTGTGCGCTGCGTCGCTTGGCGCAGCATGCCACCGGAGAAGTCGCAGCCGACCACCTCTACGGCGGTGTCGCTCGCTGCGAGGCGGGCGGCGAGGATGCCTGTGCCACAGCCGACGTCGAGGATTCGGAGCGCGCCTGAACCGTCTGCGGCCATGCGCACCACTCTGTCGTGGACCGGCATGTAAGTGACACGTTGCACCGGCGGCAGGTCGTAGATCCGGGCCCAGGCGTCGAAGAACCAGCGACCTGGTCCGCTGCGGCTGTTCGGGGATCCCACGCGGTGCAGCGTACCGAACACCGCGCGGCCAGCCCCCATCCGCCGGCGCGGTCGCGCCCTCCGTTCCGGGGCATGGCGCGCCGATTCACCCCCCACGAACGAATCCACGCGCCAAACCCCCATGGCCACCACCGCCCGGCGGCGTCCCGGCGGCAACCCGACACGGGCAGGTCGTGTTCACTCGGGGGTCGATCGTCCTTTACGCTCGTAACGATGTCGGAATCCTTCGACGGCCCGGCACTGCTGGGCCTGCTCACCTCGTATGCACACCTCCTCGCTGTCCACGAGGAGGAGATCAACGCGCTCAACGTCTTCCCTGTGGCCGACGGAGACACCGGCAC
>QWHP01000587.1 GCA_021404985.1 Actinobacteria bacterium ATB1 | reverse complement strand
CCGAGTGTCCAGACCATCGTCGCCCGGAAGGACTGCCAGGAGGGATAGCCGTAGGCCATGCGCTTGCGAACCTTGATCGGGTTCGTGATGCCTTCTGCGAAGCCGTTGGTGGCGCAGCCGGTCTGGGCGTACGCGATGATCTCAGCCCGCCAGTAGCGGAAGGAGTGGGCGGTACCGGCGAAGGGTTCACCGAAGTCCTCGGCCTCGGCACACCAGAGATCCAGGAGCCGGGCGGTCTCGTCGGGGTCGAGGTCGGGATCCATGACGGCCCTGAACCACTGCACCAAGTCCCATGCTCGGCCGAGCCGGTCGTCGAGGTGCGTGGCGTCATAGACGAGGAGCTCTTGGCGGTCATCCAGGAGTTCAGGTCGGCGGGTGAGGGCGTAGCGGGCGTCGACAAAGACCTGCTTCCATTCGGGGAGACGGTCAGCTGCGTCGTTGCGGACCTGGGCAAGTGCGCGCAGCACCCGCCGTTGGAGGTGGAAGTGGTCAGCGACGATCACGGCGGCGGGGAAGGCCAGGGTCAGGATCGCCTTCCAGGCGCCGTTGCAGTCGATCGTGACGACCTTGACGGCGAGCCGTTCCCTGCGGCTGTAGCGGGCAAGCGGGGACGTCCGAACGCGACGGCGCGCATCTTGGCCCGACGTGCGGCCCGCCGTGCCAGATAGGTCGAGACACCCCGTTCCCGGGCGAGGCCCGCGACCTAGCGTGCGAAGTCCTCTCCGGCTGCGGCTGCGAGACGCGTCTTGACGTGTCGTGAGCGCGGGCACTTGGCGATCACGGCGAGAGCAGATCTCAATACGACCACCCCTCGCCGCTGCCCTCGCAGGCAGGAACGACCTGGCCGCCACGGAGCCCGTGCCGGACCTCCTCGTAGCTGGTGCCATACCAGATGTCGAAGAGCTGCTCTCGAAGATGTTGCCGAGGCCGATCGACTCGAACGGGACGCAGGCCAAGGACGCGATGCAGCAACTGAGCACCGTCCCCTGCGCCGTCACGTAGGTGCTCTCCCAGGGGCACCTGCACCCCTCGCGGGGCGGGGCGTCCTTGAGTGCCTGCAGCGGGGACACACCAGCGGTGCCAAGCAGCTCCACACCGAGTTTCGCGGCATCTCTTTCGACCTCGTGCAGGATACGCCGCTAGTCCTCCAGCCGGCCGAAGAGACTCTGCTCCTCCGCCGCCAGCCCGCGGTCGAAGAACGTCATGCGCTGCACGGCAAGGGCGTCCGCACCGAGGTCGTGCACGAGGCGCAGAACCTCGGGGAGCTCACCGACGTTCTCCCGCAGGGTCGTGAAATACACGGTGAGCCTCGGGTTTGCCGTGGCCCCCGCCCTCCGCATCTCCGCGACACGCCTGATGTTGCGCAGCACGGCACGATGCCCGTCCACACCTCAAATCCTGCGATACGTCTCCGGCTGTGCCGCGTCGAGTGAGATCCTGAGGTCGTCCAGGCCGGCCTCGATCAAGTCGCCGACACACCGCCGGTTCAGCAGGAGACCGTTCGTGTTGAAACATGTGGTAACGCCTCGCACGGCGAGGTGGTGCACCATCCGGGGCAGCTCGGGGTTGAGGAACGGCTCGCCGATCCCGTGGACCACGGCACGTCGCAGGTCGGGGAGCTGAGCGGTGATCCCCTCCACCTCCGAGAACGACAGGAACGCGGCGTGCTCGTGGATCCCGAACGTCAGGGGGCACGTCTCGCACAGGGAGTTACAGGTGTTCGCGACCTCCAGGTTGGCGGTCACGACATTT
>QWHP01000185.1 GCA_021404985.1 Actinobacteria bacterium ATB1 | reverse complement strand
CAGGAGCTCACATCGTTCGAGGCAAGGCGCGGATCGGCGCCCTCGATCGTCCGGGACGTGGCAGCCGTTCCCGTGGCCGTGACCGTGTACCTCACCGTGGGGGAGGCTTCGTGCTCGCTGTCCATACGCATCGAGGACAGGTGTCCGGCGGTGCTCGGCAGGTCTGGCTCCCTGGCCGGCTCCAGCAGGAACGCCATCGCAGAGACACTGGCAGAGCTCGACGCAGCGCTGGCCGCGCTCGACCAAGCAGCCGCGCCGGGATTCCCGTCGCCGGCCTGGTGGTTCGCCACCGACCCGGCCAGCCCTCCCACGGCCCTGGACAGCGTTGTTGCGAGGACAACCTCCGTGGGTGCTCGGATCGCATCACGGGCGGGCCGCTTCCTCGACGGAAAGACAGAGAGGTCCCGTGCCAGCGATCCCTGGCGGGCGATCACGCACGTCGTCTTCGAATCGGAAGGGCTCTCGCTCCTCGTAGACGTCGACCGGGCGCGGGCCATGCTCGGCGTCGCCCTGTTCGTGGCATCGACCCCAGGGTCGATGCCCGGCGCTCTCAGGGCAGACGTCGAGCGAGTTGCCGGGATGGTCGAATCGGTTCGGGCGACGAGCGTCGGGCACATGCGTGTGACTCTCTCGGGCAAGGACAGGCCGGTGGTCGACTTCCTCTTCCAGCAGGCGGAGTTGCGTGAGAGACTGGCTGTGCGCACTCTCCATCGCTGCAGGGACTGCGGGCTCGAGAAGATCTCGAACCCCGACTACAAGAAGGCCATGATGCGGAACCAGCGAGTCCGGGCGCTGGGAGGGAGCATCGGCATGTCGCTCGGAAGAGGGGGCATAAGCCCCTTCGTGCTCCTCGGGACCCTCTTCCGGCTGCGCGACATCGACCCCGAGTTCGTCTGTCCCCGCTGCCAGGGTATGGAGAGCGACACGCGAATCGTCACGTTCTGCCCGGCCTGTGGGGACAGGATCGACGACACCGCACTCCGCAGTTGCGGCCGCTGTGGACACGACATGCGACACGCCGTATCGACAGCGCCGTGGCAGTCGGCGGCGGTGGCATCCGCAGCTCCGGTTCCCCCGGTGGAGCCGGCCCTGGTCTCGGGAACCGCTTGACCCCCGGCTGCATCACATGAGACGAGCGACCGATAACACGAGAAGCGCTCAACGGAGGATGGAACCATGACAGAGGAGTGGCTCGACATAGACGAGGACGGAGTCGCAGACGCACTCGCGGTAGGCGAGAGCGGTGACGGCATAGCGGATGCCATCGTGATCGACAGCGACGGCGACGGGGTACCCGACCAGATCAGCTTCGACAACGATGGTGACGGCTACTACGAGACCGTCGAGATCGACGCAAATCAGGACGGGATCGTGGACTCGCTGGCGTTCGACACGAACGCGGACGGCGTCACCGACGCGGTCGGCATCGACATCGACGGTGACGGGACGTTCGACACGATCGTCGAAGATCTGGACCAGGATGGCGTTCCCGAGCGGGCTCTCTACGACACCGATGGAGACGGCGTGCTCGACGTCGAGGAGATCCTCGGCGGCTCCGGACCCATCGTCGAGGAGCCCGGGTCGGAGACGCTGGTCTCCGAGACGGTCGACACGGATGGTGACGGTTACGCCGAGACCATCTTCGAAGACGGCGACGGCGACGGTGTGGCCGACGCTGCCTACATCGACACGGACGGCGACGGCACGACCGACACACACCTTCTCGACTGGGACGGCGACGGCGCCGTCGACGAGGTACTCCTCGACACCGACGCAGACGGTTACCTCGAGACGAGTGTGGCCGACATGGACCTCGACGGTGTAGCGGAGACGGTGACGACGGACTACGACGCTGACGGGATCGCCGACGAAGCGGTGATCTACGACACGAGCGGGAACCCGGCCGCGGTTCTCGTGGACACCGACGCCGACGGTGCGTTCGACACCGTGATCGAGGACCTGAACTCAGACGGTGTGGCTGACACGATCGAAGTCGACTCCGACTACGACGGCGTCGCCGACATCGCTGCCACGGACACTGACGGAGACAATCAGCCCGACGTCACCGTCGTCGACACCGACGGAGACGGCTACTACGACGCAGAGCAGCCCATGAACGAGCCCGGTCCGGGTTCGGCTCCGGGCAGCCTCGCCTGACCACCGGTCCCCTTTGTTCGTTCCCTCTCCGGGATCTCCAGGCTTGCCTGGCGGGCACCCGAGAGCCCTTCCGGCGGGCTCAGACGGTTGCCTCCCGGGCGCACTCGACCGGCCGGCCCCTGCCCGATCCGCTCCGGCCCCTCACGACAATCGTTGGTCCGCGCGGTCCGTCCACCGCCGTCAGGGTCACGAATGGGGACGATCCGGCCCAACCCTGTGGCACGCAGTTCTGCTCGCCCGTGTCTGCGGCTGCCACCGAGGGGATTTCCGAAAGGACCCGCGTGGACGACGTTCACGGAGCTGCGGGATCGCCCGCCGGAACATCCTCGGTCAGGTGGCCGAGGATGGCAGTTGCGTCTGCCGCGCTCTGCGGGCGGAGCCCCGGCGGGGTGCCTGAGGCGTTTCCGGGGTGGGTTCCGAACCCCCCGACGTACGCGAAGAGGGCAACCGCCGTCGTCTTGGCCATCGAGGGGTACCCGGAGGCGCCGCGGGTCTCCGCTGCGGGTGGGCCACCGTCCAGCCCGCCGACCGGGTAGCAGGCCCCGAGTGCAAGCACGGGCCAGAGCAGCATCGCTAAGAGCGCCGTCCTTGCCGCCGACCCCTGTGTCCCGCTCCGACGCACCGTGCAGCCTCCCAGAGGGGGCGACATGCTCACGCATCCCACTGACCCCACGATGCCCCTGCCCTTCTTCTCCGCTTGGGCTCCCTGCCGTGAGGGTATCGGGATGCGGCGGGCGACGGCCGCGTGCGCAGGCCGTCTGCTTGGAGTACGCAACAAGACGTATTAAGAGGTAAACAATTGTATTGGCACCCAACGTCGATTAAACAGTGTCACCATGTTGGCGATGCGAGACCCCCGGCCGAGCACCCCTCTCACGTTCCGGGCCGGCCGGAGTGCCCCGACCATCCGCGTCGCCATCTCCGTCCTCGACGGCGGGCTGGCCCGCCGTCTCGCCACGACTCTCACCCTCTGGGACGACCTCGGTCTCGAGAGCAGGCGCTCGGCAGCCAACGAGTGGCCCGACGCGGACGTGGTCCTCGTCGACAGGGACGTGGTCACGCCGATGCCTGCGGTCAGGGTCACTGAGGCGATCCGGGCGGAGGAGCTCGAGGTGGCGATAAGGGCCGCCGCTGCCACCGAACTCTCCGGGGCGCACGAGTCTCGAAGCCTCGTCGTGGGAGTGTGGGCGGTCAAGGGCGGCTGTGGTGCGTCAGTGTTCGCCGTGAACCTCGCTGCTGCAGTGCGTCTGCACGGCCTCTCCGTGGCCTACGCAGATCTCGACTTCGACTGGGTCGACGGGCTCTGCTGGTTCGACGAGGGCCCGCCCCGCGACCTACTCCCCCGGGCCTTGGAGCATCCAAGCGGTCTACGCGGCTTCGTCGCCCGGTCCCCCGAGGATCCCGAGCCGATCGTCGCAGGGTTGAGGACCGGATTCGACCTCTCGGTCGTCGACCTTCCTGCCTCACGTCTCCCGGGTCCGGAAGCGGACGGACTCGACCTCCTCTACGTGCTGGTGCCCTGTGACCTCGTGTCCCTCCGGAGGGCGCGGAGAGCATGGGGCCTCCTTCCGGGTACTGTCCCAACCCGTGTCGTAGCCGTCGAGCGCCCCGGATCGCGAATAGGTCCCGAAGACATCGACGAGGTGCTCGAAGTCGCGACCGAGGCCGTTCTCGTTCACGAACCCGCAGTGGCCGAGTGGACCGACCGGGCCCGGCTCATCCACGGCTATCGGCGCTCCCGCTGGGCAAGGGAGGTCAGAGCCCTTGCCGGAGCTCTGGTCACCGATCTCACGGAGGAAGGGGTGCCGTGACCCACGCCTTGTCGTCCTCGGTCGCCCACCTCGAGCCCGTCGTGCGGGAGCGCCTGATAGACGGCGACCATCCCGGACTGCCTCTCCGCGAGCGCGTCAGGAGGATCTGTGCCGAGGAGGTGGCTCTCGCTCCGTCCGTCCTCGTCGAGGTCGCCGGGCGTGTCTCGGCCGCTCTCACGGGCATGGGACCGATCGAGCCCCTCCTTGCCGACCCGGACGTGTCGGAGGTGATGGTGAACGGTCCCGACACGGTGTTCGTCGAGCGTGCGGGGCGTATCGAACCCACCGACGTTCGGTTCTCGGACGCCGACTCGGTGCTGGCGATGATCGAACGCGTGGTGGGCCCACTCGGCCTGCGCATAGACAGGTCGATGCCGACGGTCGACGCCCGACTTCCAGACGGCTCTCGATTCCACGCGATCATCCCCCCGCTCGCACCAAACGGGCCCGTCTGCAACATCCGGCGATTCGTGTTGCGCGAATCGGAACCGGCGAGCCTTGCCGCCGCCGGATTCGCCAGGATCGAGACGCTCGCGTACCTCTGCGACGCCGTTCGGGACCGGCGAACCGTTCTCGTCACCGGCGGCACGTCCTCGGGCAAGACGACCTTTCTCAACGTCCTCTCGCAGGCGATCCCCTCCGAGGAGAGAGTCATAACAATCGAGGACGCCGCCGAGCTCCGGCTCGCCCAGCCCCACGTCGTCACGCTGGAGGCCAGGCCGGCGAACAGCGAAGGCAGGGGAGCGGTATCCGTCCGGGACCTCGTGAGAGCAGCGCTCCGGATGCGCCCCGACCGCATCATCGTCGGCGAGGTGAGGGGCGGCGAGGCGGTCGACATGCTGGCAGCGATGAACACGGGACACGAGGGGTCGCTGGGGACGCTGCATGCCAACTCGCCCGAGGACGCCATCAGCAGGCTCGAGACGATGATCCTGATGACCGAGCCTTCGTGGCCGCTCGAGGCCCTACGGCGACAGATCGTCGCGGCCCTCGACCTCGTCGTGCACCTCGCGCGGCGTCCGGACGGCCGTCGTGTCCTCGACAGCGTGTCCCAGGTGTCCGGACGCGACGGCGATCTCGTGCTCGAATGCGTCCGGCTTCCGCCTTCGCCGGAGGGTGCTCGATGAGCGCCACGACCCCGGCGGGGTTCCACCACGGATTCCCACTGGGCGACCTTCGGCGGCAGCTCCGAGCCCGTACGCTCGAGATGTGGGGGATGATGGCAGCCGCACCCTGGTGGCAGCGCCTTCTCGCGGCGGCCACCGCAGGAGTCCTCGCCGGCTGGGCCTTCGGGGGGGGCTGCGGCCGCCGTCGTGGCAGGGGGCCTCCTGGCCGGACCGTCTCTGGCAGGGGACTGGTCCGCTGAGCGCGTACGGCGGCGTCTCGACTCTCAGCTCGCGATCGCGATCGACCTGATCGCACGATCGGTCACGGTCGGGGGTTCGCTGCGTCAGGCCCTCGACACGGCAGCGACTCGCGTGACGGGTCCCCTTTCGGTCGAGCTGCACAGGGCGGGTGCGTCGATGGATCTCGGCGAGAGACCCGCCCGGGCACTTGCAGGCGCGGCGGACAGATCAGGGTCGAGTCTTCTGCGGTTCGTGGCAGTCACCCTCGCAGTTCACGAGGAGATCGGCGGTCGCCTCGACACCGCACTGCGAGGGCTTGCCTCGGTCATTCGCGACCGCCGTACGACACTCGCCGAGATCAGAGCGGCAACCGCACAGTCGCGCCTGTCCGGTGTCCTCGTCGCTCTCCTCCCCGTCGTCACCTCGCTCGCGACGCCCGTCGACCTGCGAAGCGCATTGTCAGGTCCGGCCGGCATCCTCCTCGAGGCGCTCGGTTGGGGACTCGCCCTTACGGGCCTCCTCGTGATCCTTCGCATGACCAGGGCACCGCGGGATCTCGGCCGAGCTGAGCGCAGGGAGGTCGGAGGCACCCTCGACTCGGTGTTCTGTCGCATCGGGGCCGCAGTCCCGTCTGTCCTCCGCCGTCCCGACCGCAACGCCAGGCTGCTGGCCGCCGCAGGTCTCTCGACCGATCCCGCTTCGCTCGACGGGGCCGACGGCGCACGGTGCGTCGGTGCACTCGCCGGCGGCCTGGCGACCCTCGTCCTCACCTCCGGACCGGGTCGAGGGTTCGCGTTGGCGGCGGCGGCCGGTGGCTGGTTCGCGGTCGAATTGAGGTGGACTCGCAAGGCACGTGCACGGCGCACGGCGATCGAAGCCGACCTGCCACAGGTCTGCGATCTCATTGCCCTGTGTCTCTCGGGCGGGACCAGCCTGCGCGAAGCGGTGATGTTGACATCACGCCACCTCTCAGGCGT
>QWHP01000184.1 GCA_021404985.1 Actinobacteria bacterium ATB1 | reverse complement strand
GCACGAGCCCGCCATGGAGCTTGAGCCCTGTCACGCCCAGCGCATCGCGTGTGAGCTTGCGCCGCAGCGACGCCCGCGGGACCGGGTAGCCGCTGTACAGCACGAGGTCGGGCTCGTCGGGTCCGAACTCCTCACGGTGATGGGCCATGTGAGCTCTCCGGTAGAAGTCGATGGGGATGAAAGCGGGATAGGCAACGAGCCACTTCCCGACCCAGTCGTTGAGCTTGCGATTCGAAAGGAGAAGGCGATGCGCCGACTCGTGCATGAGGATCGCGTACCGCACGTGAAGCATCCCCATGACGAAGAAGGATCCCGCGAGAACGACGGGGTTCGGAAAGGCGACAGAGACGGCGGCAGTGGCGGCCGTGAACGCCCAGAGGAGGACGACCGAGTATGCGTTGCGGACATCCGGGATCCGGCGGAGATCTGAGCGCCACCCGGGCTCGGGACGTCCCCCCGGCAGGATCCTGCCGGATACGTCCGGCTCGACGAGTAGTTCCTCCGCCGGTTGCAGGTCGGTCTTGGTGGCCCGGGGCGCCCGCCTCATACGGGCGATCCTATCCCCGGTCGCGAGGGCAACTCAGGCCCGAAGCAGCTCGGCGCACTGGAACGCGAGGTCGAGGGACTGCCTGACGTTCAGACGCGGATCGCAGATGGTCTCGTACCGCCGCTCGAGATGGTGGTCCTCGATCTCCTCGGAGCCTCCGAGGCACTCCGTGACGTCGTCGCCGGTGAGCTCCACGTGCACTCCCCCCGGCCAGACCCCCCGGTCGCGGCAGACCTCGAAGAACGCGACGAGCTCGGCCATCACGTCGGAGAACCTTCGGGTCTTGAAGCCCGAATCGTGCCGGAAGGTGTTGCCGTGCATCGGGTCGCAGGCCCAAACGACGGGATGGCCGCTGGCCCGCACCCTCTCGAGGAGATCCGGGAGTACCCGCCGCACGTTCTGCACCCCCAGTCGTGCGATCAGCGTCAGCCGGCCTGGCAGACGTTCGGGATCGAGAAGTCCGCAGACCTCGACGAGCTCGCCGGGGTCGGTGCTCGGCCCCACCTTGATCCCGATCGGGTTGTGCACCCCCCGGAGGAACCCGACGTGGGCCCCCCCGACCTGGCGCGTCCGGTCGCCGATCCAGAGAAAGTGGGCAGAGCAGTCGTACCAGTCGTTCGTCAGGCTGTCGCGACGCGTGAGCGACTCCTCGTATCCGAGGATCAACGCCTCGTGCGAGGTGTAGAGATCGACCTCGTGGAGCGTCGCCTCGTGGTCGAGGTCGATCCCGCAGGCACGCATGAACCGCAGCGCCCTGTCGATCTCGGCAGCGATCTGCTCGTACCTGCGACATTCACCCGACTCGCGTGCGAACTCGAGGTTCCATTGGTGGATCCGCGACATGTCCGCGAAGCCGCCCTTCGTCAGGGCGCGCAACAAGTTCAGGGTCGCAGCCGAATGATGGTATGCCGTGAGGAGTCGCTCCGGATCGGCCCGACGCGACTCGGCGGAGAAGTCGAAACCGTGCACGCTGTGCCCTCGGAAGGAGGGCAGCTCGACGTCCTCGCGCCTCTCGGTATCGGAGCTCCGCGGTTTCGCGAACTGCCCGGCGATACGCCCCACCTTCACGACCGGTACCCCTGCGCCGTACGTCAGGGTCACAGCCATCTGCAGGATCACCTTCAGCTTGTCACGGATCGAGTTCGCCGAGAGGTCGTCGAAGGACTCGGCGCAGTCCCCCGCCTGGAGCAGGAAGCCCTTGCCTTCAGCGACCTCTGCGAGCTGAGCCCGCAGGGATCTCGCCTCCCCCGCGAAGACGAGCGGTGGCAGTGTGGCGAGACGCTCGAGGACCTCCTCGAGGTCCGCGGGGTCAGGCCAGAGAGGCTGCTGGGCTGCGGGCAGGGCACGCCAGGACGTAGGCTCCCACGTGCCGTCGGCCTGTAGGGAGACCGGCGTTGGGGCTGGTGTTTGGGTCACCACCCGAATCTACCGATGGTCTTGAGGCACCCGAAACGGCTTTGCGGCCGGGACCATCGGAGGACGCGTCGATCCTGCGTCGAAGATCGAGAGCATCGGGTGGACAGGGAAGTGCATGCCTGACCGAGACAAGAGCCGCAGGACGAAGCTCATGCCGTGGTCCGTTCGGGCGCGCTCCCGCACGATCGCGATCCTCGTCTTGCTCTTCTCTCTCGCGTCCGGCGCGCCGGCCCAGGCGCAGTCGGCCGAAGGCACGACAACCACCGCCCCCAAGGACGCCAAGCAGCAATACCTCGACGCCAAGACCGAGCTGCGCAGGTTGGAGGAGGCGAGCACGAAGCTCGCCGCCGAATACCAGGAGTTCCTCGCCGAGCTCGACGAGATCGACGCCAGAGTCGCAGACCTCGAATCGGACATCGAGACGATCGAGCGCTACATGGCAGAGGACGAGGCAGAGCTCCGAGAGATAGCGGTGGCCACGTACAAGTACGGAGCCCTTCCCGTGCGCAGGCTCGATGCCGCCATCGGCACCCAGAGCATCAACGAGTTCACGCTCGCGTCCCGGTACCTCGACCACGTACAGAGCGCCAACCTCGGCGCCGCCAAGTCGCTCCGCGAGAGCAACCAGGCGCTGACCGTCTCAAAGGCCAAGTACGAGCGGGCGCGCGACGAACAGGGGCGCATGAAGGAGGAGATGCGCCGGCGCCGTGAGAACATCGAGCTCCTCATCGATCGTCAGGAGCAGCTCGTCGAGGAGCTGCGCGGAAGGATCCCGCCGGAGCAGCTCGCCGAGCTGACCTCGGCGACCGGCGGGAAGATGAAGATCCCCGAGGAGCTGCTCGCATACGGGAACGGCCGCATACCCGAGGGAGTCCTCGAACCGATCGGGATCGGCCGGCACCGCCTGTGGGGTCCGGCAGCGCAGGCGTTCAGGCGGATGTACGTCGATGCGCTGCTCCAAGGTGTCGTGATCGGCGTCACGGACTCCTACCGCAGCTACGAGGCCCAGGTGGACGTCGCACGGCGCAAGGGTCTGTACAAATACGGTGGGCTCGCCGCCACGCCGGGCCGCAGCAACCACGGATGGGGTCTCGCACTCGACCTCGACCTCGACTACAAGGCTCAACAGTGGATGCGCACGAACGCCGACGCTTATGGCTTCGTCGAGGACACTCCCCGCGAACCCTGGCACTGGGGGTACTACGGGCACGTCCAGCAGCCGTAGCCGGCCTCGAGGAACCCGGCAGGTCGTGGGCCGGACAGCGTCGAAGTCGGAGGGACCCGGCGAGGGTCGAGGCACCTTCACCGACCCGAGCGAACCGACCCGAGCGAACCGACCCGAGCGAACCAAGCTATGTCGAGACCGGAACTGACCCACCCATGACCCGAGACACGGCGCGCACGAAGCAGTCCCGCGAGCGGATGCGGATGATGGACGTTCCGTTCTGGGACTACGGATTCGGCAACAACCGCCAGATCGGCAGTGCAATCTTCCCCCTCGTGGGCACGCCGGATCCGGACGCAGTGAGAGAGCGCGTCCGGCGGCTGATGGACTGGACACCGCGATTCGGCCAAATGGTCGAGGAGTCCCGGGGGCGCATCAGGGCACCGTTCTGGGCCGCCGATCCCCACTTCGACTTCGATCGCCACTTTCACCACGTGCGCCTCGACGGCCTCGGAATGGGAGAGTTCTTCGAGAGGTACTCCCGCCGCTACGAGGTCCCCCTCGACAAGAGGAGGCCTCTCTGGGAGGTGTGGTACTACACCGGCGTCGAGGGTGGATCGGTCCTCGCCTTCAAGATGCACCACTCGATGTACGACGGCCTCTCCTTCGTGGCGATGAGTCACATCCTGTCGGACACACCTCCGTCGATCGAAGACGCCAGGCGGAAGCTCGAGAAGGCGTCGGCGCGATCGCCGCAAGCGATCAAGCCCGATCGGAGCCGCACGACCCGGTGGACGAACCTCGTCTCGACCGCCAGAGAGAAGCTCACGGAGATCCGGGAGCACGGCGAGAGCCTCTGGCCCCAGCCGCTCGGGGACGAACGTCAGATCTCCGTCGCGTCACTCCCCATGGGCAAGATCCGTGGCATCCAGGCACGCACAGGATCGTCTTTGACCGCCATCTACCAGACGTTCTGGTCGATGGCGCTCGAGGTGATGCACGGCAGCATGCCCGACGAGCTCGCCGTGTCGCTCCCGATGTCGATGCGCCACCTGACCACACCGACACACCCCCTCGACCTCGACAGCCGGCAGACGTCCACTCCCCTCGCTATTCCGTTCCACATCTCGGACCCGGTCCGGCGACTCGGGGTCGTCCACGAACGACTGAACGAGGTCAAGAACCTTCGGGAGAGCATCTACAGGTCGGCCCTCATTGCCGAGCGCCTTCCCAGGCAGGTTCTGCACCGGGCCGTTCTTGCCAAGATCAAGCTGACGAACATGATCTCCTCGTCCGTGCCGGGTCCGAAGAAGCCGCTCACGGTCCTCGGCGAACAGATCACCGACCTCTTCCTCCACACGGGTCCCGTGCCGCACAACCCGCTCGCCGTCGTGTTCACCAGCTACGCGGATCGCCTTTCGGTCGTCCTCACGGCAGACCCGATCCTCGTCCCGTGGGTCGCCAAGATGCCCACCGAGGCGGCGACCGCCCTCGACGCCCTCGACGCCGCCACGAGCTGACGTCCCGGCCGCCCCTTGTCTTGATCCCCGCGTTTCGCGGGCATACTCGGACCATGGCGACTTTCGACTGGATCGACTCGGATGCAGATCTCGTGCCCCTGATCGAGAAGCTTGCCGCGACGCCGGCTTGGGCTCTCGACACCGAGTTCCACCGAGAAAAGACCTACACCCCGAGGCTTGCACTCGTGCAGGTGGCGTCGCCGCACGGGATCAGCCTGATCGACCCCTTCCGCGTGGACATCACCCGGATTCGCGCCGCTTTCGACGATGCCGTCGTGATACTTCACGCCGCAGACCAGGATCTCGAGATCCTCGACATCCACGTGGGAAGCCGGCCGGCCCGGATCTTCGACACGCAGGTGGCAGCCGGCTTCCTCGGCATGGAGAGCCCGTCGCTCGCGAACCTCGTGGGTCGTTTCCTCGGTCTCCAACTGCCCAAAGGGGACAGGCTCACCGACTGGACGGCCAGACCTCTCACGGGAGACCAACTCATCTACGCAGCCTCCGACGTCGAACACCTGGTTCCCCTCCACGAGGTCCTCACCGAACGCCTGCAAGCCGAGAAGAGGCTGCAGTGGGCCTTCGACGAGTGCGATCACCTACTCGGGCGCGAACGCCCGGTCCGCGTTCCAGAGGAGACGTGGTGGCGCCTCAAGGGGAGCCGGAGCCTCAGAGGACGAGCCCAATCGATAGCCCAGGCCGTGTGCGCATGGCGGGAGCGGGAGGCCGAGAGCCTCGATCTGCAGCCCCGGATGGTGCTCTCGGACCTGGCGATCCTCGCGATCGCCCAGAATCCCCCGTCCGATCGGGCCGGACTCCTGGCCTTGCGGGGTGTGGACGGAAGGCATCTCCGCAAGGGAGCCGATCGACGCATCCTCGCCGCCATAGAACAAGGAAAAGCCCTTCCGGCGGACGCGCTACGCCAACCGCCCTCCGGCGAGCCCGAGGGCAGGCTCAAGCCGGTGATAGCGACCGTGATGGGCTGGATCTCCCAGCGTGCTGTCGATCTCGACCTGAATCCGTCGCTTCTTGCGACGCGGACCGACGTCAGGGACCTGCTGCAGTACGGGAACGGGAGGCTGACCGACGGATGGCGTGAGGAGGTGGTCGGGCGACCCATCCTCAGGTTTGCCGCCGGCGATGCCCACCTCGCGGTCGAGCGCGACAGGGTCAGGCTGGTCTGAAGGGACCGCCAATTGAACCGTGCCACCCGGTTCGGCATGACACGAGCGGACCATTCGCGCTTCGGTTCCGGGTTCCCGGCTGCCGATGTAACAGGGGAGCCGAAGATCCGGGGGGATCAAGCCGAATGGCAAGCATCGAGCAGCAGGTGGCGCACGTCTGGCGCCGCCTGGGTTTCGGACCCACAGCCGAGGACATCGCCTGGGGTGTCGCTGCAGGCGGGGCGTCCGCCACGATCGAGGCGCTTCTCGCCAGGCCGCCGACAACCGAATACGACTGGGCCTTCCCGGCGCTGACGAGCGAATGGGACTGGGCGTCCGCATCCCGATTCGTCGAACGGCACCTGGCGAACATGGCCCACGGCACCAATCCCCTGCAGGAAAGGATCTCCTGGATCCTCCACGGGCTCGTCGTGGTGTCGGCCGATGCCGTCGACTACCAGCAGATGGCCGCCCACACTGTGTT
>QWHP01000183.1 GCA_021404985.1 Actinobacteria bacterium ATB1 | reverse complement strand
TCGCCGGCTGGGTCTGGTGTGTCGCCTTCGCACACGTATGTGGCTGCGGGGAGTTACACGGCGACGTTGACGGTGACGGACGACGATGGTGCGACGGACACGGACACTGTGGGGATCTCGGTCTCCCCGTCAGGGGCGGCCGACGTGGTCACCCTGAACCTCACGGGCGGAGTCCAGTACGCCAACTCCGGGGCACTGACGTCGGGCAACGTGACGGTCGGCCCGACGAGCATGTTCGGCGCCGTGTCGTCCGTGACAGGAGTCGGCCAGCTGCCGGGTCTCAACAGCGGAACGGCGACCGTTTCGTTCAACGTGAAGTCGTTCATCGGCCTGCCGGTCTATCTCGGCAACGTCGTGGTCAGCGACCCGAGCGCCGGTGTCTCGGTGAACACCTTCGTGCTCTTCGGAAGCATCCAGAAGTCCGGGAACACGGTGTCGAGCAGCAGTAGCTGGTTCCTGACGTCGTCCTGGCCCTGGGTCGGATACAACCTGAGCTGGAGCGTCCAGGACAACGTCTGACCGACGCCCGGTCCTTGCGATCGCGGTATCCCCCGGCATCCGACCGGTCCCGTCGTGGGACCCGGGTGCTGGGGGGTGTGCCATTTGACGAACCGTGACGTGCTCCGGGCCGGTGTCGTGGCGAGCGTACCGTCGTAGGATCCGTCAGGTGGCACACGCGTATCTCCCAGAACACCGGGGGGATGACGGAGAGGATCTCCGGCTGAGGCTCGTCGTGCTCGAACGCAACGGCCAGGGCGGAATCACCGAGTACACGCACGCCCTCTGCGGCTCGCTCGCGGAAGCCGGCGCTTCCGTGTGCCTCGTCACGCCGGCGCGGGATCCCCTTCCCGCCTGCGGTGAACCGTACGAGGTCCGGAACGTGCTCCGGCGCAACGTCGGCCACGCCAGATTCCGGGCGCTCGCCGTCGAGGCGCGCAATGCGGTGGCGACCCTGACCCAGATCCTGAGACACAAGCCCGATGCCGTCCTCGTCGAGGCTCCCGAACCCGGACGTCTCGACGAGCTCTGGGTGCGAGTGGTCCGCGCACGAGGCATCAGGGTGATCTGGGCGGGCCACCAGATCGCCTTGCGAGAGTGGGGGAACCGCCTCGAGCCTTTCGCCCGTCGTCTGTACGAGCGGGTGGACGGCATGATCACGCTCTCGAAGTCAGAACGCGACCGGCTCGCTGAGAGCATGCCGGAGCTTGCCCGCGCCACGGAGGTCATACCCCACGGCTCGTTCTCGTTCCTCGTCGACTCGCGCGTGCCCCGACACGAAGCCCGACGGGGCTCCCTCCCGAGGTGCCGGTGCTCCTCTTCTTCGGGTTCCTGAAGCCGTACAAGGGGCTCGACGTCTTCCTGGACGCGTTGTCCCTGCTCGGTTCAAGAGGGGTGGAGGTGCTCGGATACGTCGCCGGCGCACCGGTCACAGCCCAACAGGAGCGGAACCTGCGGGCACGAGCCGCACAGGCGGATCTGGTCGACATGGTCGTGCTCCGACTGGGCTTCGTGGACAAGTCCGAGATGCCCGCGATATTCGGGGCCTGCGACCTCACTGTGGCTCCCTACAAGATCGCCTCGCAGTCCGGAGTGATCCAGATGTCCTATGCCTACGGCCGCCCGGTCGTCGTCACCGACGTCGGAGGTCTCGGTGACGACGTGGACGAGGGGGAGACGGGGACCATCGCGGAAGCGAGCGGTCCCGAGGCGCTCGCCGATACGATCGAGCGACTCCTCTCAGACTCCTCCCAACTCGCTGCGATGACCGAGAAGCTCGAACAGGGGCCTCCGGAGCGCTTCGCGTGGGACCACGTCGCAGCCGCCCATCTGGCCTACATCACGTCGCGCCTCGAACGCTGAGTGAGGGACCGAGGCGGCTGCGCCCCTCCGCCTTGCCGGTGAGGAAGCCGACCCGGCGGGCTTGGCGCGTGGATTCGTCTGCTGGGTGGGAATCGGCGCGCCATGGGCTGGGGTGGGCGGTCTGTTGGCGGGCTTGGCGCGTGGATTCGTCTGCTGGGTGGGAATCGGCGCGCCATGGGCAAGGGGGCGGGAGTGCCCTCAGGCCATGGTGAGTCCGCCGCTCACGCTCAGGGTCTGGCCCGTGATGAAGCCGGCTTCCTCCGAGGCGAGAAACGCAACCGCGGGGGCGATGTCGGCCGGTGTGCCGATGCGACCCATCGGGGTCGACCGCTCGACCGCGGCGAGCACCTTTTCCGCCACCGGGTTCTCGGCCTTGATGTCGTCCAGGAGAGGCGTGTTGGTCACCCCCGGGCACACGCTGTTGGCGGTGACACCTGACCGGGCGAACTCTCGGGCGATGGTCTTTGTGAAAGCGATGAGTCCGCCCTTCGCCCCGCTGTAGACCGCCTCGAGCGAGGAGCCGACCCGGCCCGCGTCGGACGCGATGTTGACGATCCTCCCCCAGCGGGCCTCGACCATCCCCGGGAGTACCGCACGGCACATCCTGATGGGCCCAGCGAGGTTGACGGCCAGGACCTTGTCGCAGAAGCCGCCATCCGTCTCGAGGAAGGGAAGGAAGCGGTCCCACCCGGCGGCGTTCACGAGGATCTCCGCAGGCCCCCATGTCTCTGCGAGCTGCGTCGTGGCGGCCTGAACGGACGCCTCGTCCGTCACGTCCAGCCCGATAGGAGTGCCACCGACCCTGTCAGCCACGGCCGCTGCGGCCTCCTCGGAAAGGTCTGCGACGAGGACATCGTGGCCTGCCGCGCCCAGCAGCCGGCAGATCTCGCCACCGATTCCGCCGCCTCCCCCGGTGACCAGCGCTCTCCTGCCCTTTACCTCCATGCCTGACCTCGCTCCCTGCGACAGCCTCGGTGCAGTGATGAAAGCTATCGTCAGATGCATGAAGCGACTCGCCGTCCTCGCATCCGGCAGCGGGACGAACCTCCAGGCGATCCTGGACGCCGCCGCGGACCCGGCCTATCCGGCAGCCGTGGTGTTGGTGCTCTCGGACAAACCCGGGTCCGGCGCACTGTCCAGAGCAGAGGCTGCGGGTGTTCCGACGGAGGTCGTCACATGGGACGAGCATGGCGGTGACAGGCGTGCGTTCACGAAGGCAGTGGTCGAGACGCTCCGCTCACACGGAGTCGAACTGGTCGTCCTTGCCGGGTTCATGAGGATCCTGTCGGAAGAGGCTATCCACGCCTTCCCCAATGCGATCCTCAACACCCATCCTGCGCTACTTCCCTCCTTCAAGGGAGCGCACGCATGCGAGGACGCGCTGGAAGCCGGCGTGAAGATCAGCGGTGTCACCGTCCACGTTGTCGACGTCGAAGTCGATGCCGGCCCGATCGTGGCGCAGGCGCCGGTCGAGGTCCGCGACGACGACACCCCCGAATCCCTCCAGGAGCGCATCAAGGCGGTGGAGCACGATCTCTTCCCGAAGGTCATCGCAGAGTGGGCGCGGGCGGAATGGGAGGTCGTCGGCGGCAGGACCAGGAGACGCGGGCGCGTGCCTATCTGAACCAACCATCGCAACGAGCTCACATCGCAGGAGGCGGAGTCAGGAATGAAGGGGCAGACCAAGGAGATCAGGAGGGCTCTCATCTCGGTATGGGACAAGGCGGGCCTCGCCGACTTCGCGAAGGGACTCGCCGAGCACGGCGTGTCGATACTCAGCTCGGGTGGGACGGCACGCGCCCTTCGGGACTCCGACGTGTCGGTGACAGAAGTCGAGAGCGTGACGGGGGCACCGGAGATCCTCGGAGGGCGAGTCAAGACCCTTCATCCGAACATCCACGGTGGCATCCTCGCGGTTCGTGACGACCCCGAGCACATGGCCGACCTCGATCGTCTCGGTATCGAACCCATAGACCTCGTCGTCACCGACCTCTACCCCTTCTCCCGGGCGGCATCCGATCCGACCGTCGCAGACGACGACGTGATCGAGATGATCGACATAGGTGGCGTAACCCTCGTCCGGGCGGCGGCCAAGAACTGGGCCGATGTCGGAGTCGTCACCTCGCCCGACCAGTACGCCGAGGTGCTGCACGAGATCCAGGAACAAGGGGGCCTCTCCACCGAGACACGTCACGCCTTTGCCCGGCGGGCGTTCGCCCTCACGGCCGCATACGACGCAGCGATCGCCACATGGATGACACGCGACATCGAGCTCCCCGAGACCCTCGTATTCGCGGAGCAACGGGAGGCGATCTTGCGCTACGGCGAGAATCCCCACCAGTTCGGGGGCCTCTATCTGGACCAGGGAGGTGGCTCCTGGCTCGAGTCGACCCGGCAGCATGGTGGGAAGGAGCTGTCCTACAACAACATCTGGGACACCGAAGCCGCCTGGCGTCTCGTTGCCGAGTTCGAGGACGCGGCATGCGTGATCGTCAAGCACGCGATGCCCTGCGGCGTGGCCGAAGCCGCGTCTGTCGAAACGGCTTTCCAGCGGGCATTCGAATGCGACACGACATCCGCCTTCGGTGGAGTCGTAGCTCTCAACGGGCCGGTCGACGATGCGACGGCAGAGGCGATGAAGGACATCTTCCTGGAGGTCGTGATCGCGCCGTCCTTCTCGACGTCCGCTCTCGAGATCCTGGCGACCAAGAAGAACCTGCGCGTTCTCGAATGCTCCACGCTCTGGGTGCCCTCTGGGTACGACATGAAGAGGATTGTCGGAGGGTTCATCGCGCAGGACTGGGACGAGGTGTCGGTCGACGGATGGCGCGTCGCCGGTTCCGTCGAGCCCACGATCGAGCAGTGGTCGGACCTGAAGTTCGCCTGGCGGGTGTGCGCCCACGTCAGGTCGAACACCATCGTCCTCGTCAAGGACCGCCAGGCAGTCGGAATCGGTTCCGGCCAGCAGAGCCGCGTGGACGCAGCGGGCATAGCCGGACGCAAAGCCCGCGATCGCGCCGAAGGCGGTGTGGCGGCGAGCGACGCCTTCTTCCCGTTCCGCGACGGTCTGGACGCCTGTGCCGAGAGCGGCGTGAGGGCCGTGGTGGCGCCCTCGGGGAGCGTCAGAGACGACGAGGTCGCTGCTGCGGCAGACGAGCTCGGAATCGCGCTCGTCTGGACTCCCCGACGGCACTTCCGCCACTGATCGGGAGGAACATGACAGCCCAGGTACTCGACGGAAAGGCGACGGCAGCCGAGATCCGTCGCGAGATCGCAACTGCAGTGGAGAAGCTGGAGAGGCCACCGGGTCTGGCGACCCTCCTCGTCGGAGACGATCCCGGTTCGGCGGTCTATGTGCGGAACAAGCACAAGGCCTGTGCCGAAGTGGGTTTCAACTCCGTCGACAAGCGCCTTCCCGCTGACTGTGGAGATGCGGACGTCCACGCGGCGATCGACGAGCTGAATGCCGATCCCACCATCGACGGGTTCATCGTGCAGCTCCCACTGCCGGACGGACTCGACGAGCGAGCTGCTCTCGAACGTGTGGATCCCTCCAAGGATGCCGACGGACTGCACCCGGTTAACCTCGGACGCCTGGTGCTCGGCAACCCGGGGCCCCTTCCTTGCACTCCGAAGGGGATCCTCACGCTGGGTGAGCGATTCGGGCTCGACTGGGCGGGCTCACTCGTCGCAGTCGTCGGGCGCGGGACCACGGTAGGCCGCCCACTTGGGCTCCTCCTCACCCTGAAGGGAATCGACGCAACCGTGACCCTCTGTCACAGCCGGACCAAGGACCTGGCTGCCCGGACGTCCGAGGCCGATGTCGTCGTGGTCGCTGCAGGTCGCGCGGGTCTCCTGACGGCCGACATGGTGCGGCCGGGGGCCGCCGTGTTCGACGTCGGGCTCCCACGTACCGAGGACGGGATCGCCGGTGACGTAGCGCCGGAAGTTCGCGACGTGGCAGCGTGGCTGGCGCCCGTCCCCGGTGGTGTCGGGCCCATGACCATCGCCATGCTTCTGTCGAACACCCTCGACGCAGCACGCCGTAACCTGGCTTGATCGGCGGGTGGCACCCGGTGCGTCCTCCGTGAAACCGGGAGGGGGCCGGGAGGGGGTTAGAGGCGGAAGCGAAGGAGGAGTTGGAGCCCATGTTTCTGTCACTCCTGGCGCAGGCCGGCGCCGACTCCGGCGACGCCATGGAGGGTCTGGAGGTCAGCCACGACTGGGTCGACTGGGTGGTGGCCGGAGCGATCCTCCTCCTGTCGATATTGGTGGGCCTGGTCGCGTCCCGCTACGTATCGAGGCGCCTGATCCGGCGCGAGATCGAGCCCATCACGGCGCGTCTTCTCGGTCGTCTCGGCGGGTTCCTCGTCGTCCTCGTCGGCGCCGTGACGGCGCTCGGCATCCTGGAGGTGAAGGGCCTCGGAGCTGTCCTGGGTGCCCTCGGAATCCTCGGAATCGCGATCGCCTTCGCCCTCCAGGACACGCTGGAGAACCTGATCGCAGGACTCGCGATGCAGCTCTCGAAGCCGTTCCGCAAGGGAGACGGTGTGACGCTCGGGGACTTCGAGGGGACGGTCGAGGACATCCGGATGCGGTACGTGTTCCTGCGGACCTACGACGGGGAGTCAGTACAGCTGCCCTCCGCCACTGTCTGGAAGAACGCGATACTCAACCACACCAAGGAGGGCACCCGCAGGGTCCGCCTCGACGTGCGTGTGCCCTACAGCACGGACCTCGAGAAGGCGAAGTCGGTCTTGCTCGATGCCGCGTCCGCCGTCGATCTCGTCCTCGCCCATCCCGGGCCTGCCGTCTGGGTGACGGGCTTCGCGGAGGCGTCGGTTTGCGTATCCTTGTTCGTCTGGTTCGACACGCTCAGCACGAACCCGTTCGAAGTGACCGACGCCTGCGCCATCACAGCGAAGCGTGCTCTCGACGAGGCCGGGATCGAGAGCCCTCTTCCGCAGCGGGTCGTCGGCGAGCCTCGCAACTAGTACGCCTGTCTGCCGGCGGTCTCACAGCCGGCCGGACGTGCCTGTTCAGCGGAGGACTCGTCTCACGATCGACTTGTAGAGCGACCACGGGAGAAGCCCGGACGCCACGGATTCCACGGTCCTCGGTTTCGTCGTCAGGAACGCGGACCGACGTGACTCGATGACGTCGAGCGTGTGCACGGCGAGACGCGAAGGATCCCTCAGGCGCCCGGGGGAGAGGGCCTGTCGCTCGACCTTGTCGGCGAGGTCTGCGTAGAGCGAAGTCTCCGTCCTGTACTTCTTGGCGCGGTCGAGGGATGTGTCCCAGATGTTCGTCTCGAAGGGTCCGGGGCGGACGACCAGGGTCCGGATGCCCTGGCCTGCGGTCTCCAGGTCGAGCGCCTCGGCGAAGGCCTCCAGCGCCCGCTTGGACGCGGAATATGCCCCGAGGAGGGGCGGAGAGCGGACGGCAGAGCTCGAGCTCATCATGACGACGGTACCCCCGCCCATTCGCAGTAACGGGAGGAGCATTTGCGTCACCGAGATCTGGCCCACGACGTTCACCTCGAACTGGGCACGCACGTCGTCGAGGTCGATCTCCTCGACTGGAGCCGCATAGCTCGTGCCGGCATTGTTCACGAGGGCGTCCAGGGCTCCATCGGACCACGCTTCCACCATCGAGGTGAGCGCTGCGACGTCGTCCCGATCGGGGACGTCGCAGAGAGCCGGAGTGATGCCATGCGTTCGGAGGAGGTTTGC
>QWHP01000182.1 GCA_021404985.1 Actinobacteria bacterium ATB1 | reverse complement strand
GACCGTGGTTCGCGATTCGACGTGCTCCAGCTCGCGCTTCAGGACCTGTCAGGAGCTCCGAACCGGAGAACGTCCTGCTCGCGCTGTGTGTGGCTGTCGCCGGGTGCGCCGAGAGCGGCGGCGAGGACTTCACCGACCTCCTCCCGGTCGAGGGGTTGCAGGTCGAGACGACTGACGAAGTCGTTGGTCCAGAGGAGCGTGATCGCATCCGGGCAGGATTCGCCCCGGCGGATCGCGGCAATGACCCCACATCCGGACTGGGCCGCGAGAAGCACGAGCCCGGCGGACGCGTCGTCGAGCAAGTGGGCGTCGTCGACGGGCGTCCCGCGTGCCGTCTCACTCCGTGGAAGAGGTATCGGCTCGGCCGGCGTAACGCCGTCACCCCGCATCTCCGCCAGGCGCCACGCCCCGCGCGACGGCGACCAGGTCACGCAGCTTCACGTCGCGCGCCTTGCGGGCCTCGGCGAGCTCGAGATTGCCCTCGGGCACGAGCATCCGCAGCCCGAGGGGGTGGGCCCTGAAGACCAACGGTGTCGGCAGTTCCAAGGCCTCACCGTCCACGCCGGCAAGCACGCTCCCCGACCGGGAACGGATCTCGAACTCGTCGACGGTGAACTCGTGCCAGTACGGGCTCCGCTTTCGCTGTCCGACTGCCGAGAGTGTCACGAGCTGTGCCGCTGCCGCGCCTGTCGGCGCGCTGACCGCGAACACGCCGAGCTTGCCCGAATCGAGCCGCCGGCGCTGGGCGACGTCCATCGGACCGAAGGTGTAGGGATTGTTGGAGACCATGACAACGAAGGCTCCGTCGACTTCCTCCCCCTCGGGCGTCGTGAACCGGAGGTCGAACGGCTCCGCCTGCGTACCGAGCAGATCAGGGAGGCGGGATTTCGTCGTCTCGAGCTTGGCGTCCCGGTACGAGTCCTCCTGGACGATGGTCGCGTAGACACCGAGGGAGACGTTGTTGACGAACAGGCGATCCCCCACCGTTGCGTAGTCCACTCGACGCTCCACAGCGTCGCGGTACGCGTACATGGTGGATCTTGGGTCCTCACGGTCGAGGCCGAGATCGAGCGCGAAGTGATTCCGGGTCCCCGCTGAGACACAGACGAAGGGGAGGTCGTGCTCGACGGCGATTGAGGCCACGAGAGCCTGCGATCCGTCCCCTCCGGCCATGCCGATACAGTCCGCCCCTCGCGCAACGGAGTCCCTGGCGAGCTGTTCGAGGTCGAGTCCATGGTCGAGGAGCACGGTCTCGACCCCCAGCTCCGATGCCAGCTCGAGCAAGCCGAACTTCTCGACCTTTCCGCCACCCGACCAGGGATTGCACATCAGAACGGGCCGGCGAGGTGGCGACGCCGGCCGGCGGGGGACGGCATGCGGACTCGAGCCTTTCGACGGCCGGACGGCGAATCTCGTCAAGAACAACGCGAGGGCGAACAGGATGCCGAAGAGAGTCAGCCTGAGCCCGATGTTCTCAGCGCCTGTCACGGCGAGCAGCACGGCAACCACGAGAACCGCTAGGCCCAGGCCGGCTGCAATCCATCCGAGAACGTGCAAGGCACCACGTTCTGTGGCCACCCACCAGCCCCCGACAACGGCAACGAAGACCCCTGCAAGGGCCAGGACCACGGCCCCGATGTCGTGGACGAGGAATGCGACGATCACGACCACCAGGGTGGCTGAGAAGATCATGGCACCGATCGCCGCCCAACGCCGACTGCTCGGTACCCCGGAGACATTGCTCGGCACTTCGCCCTCCGTGTGCTCATGTGCTCGTGTTCGATTCAACGGACCCGGAATCACCACACGTAGCACGGAAGTGGACGCTACCGGATCACCCACGATGGGTGATGACTCCCGACCCCTTGACCGGTGACCCTGATGGTGGTCATCTGGTCCATGTGACCTGATGCCTGTCCGACGATCGGAAGAGGGGAAGGGAAATGGCAGACACGACCCGCGAACCGAGTGGTTGGGCGATTGGCTGGAGTGCGTTCGCCGCAGTGATCCTGATGCTGATCGGTGTCTTCCAGTTCTTCGCCGGACTGGTTGCGATCGTGGACGACAAGTTCTACGTCGTCACGAAGGAGTACATATTCCAGTTCGACGCTACGACTTGGGGCTGGATCCATCTCATCATCGGGATCATCGTGTTCTTCGCAGGGATCTTCATCTTCACTGGCGCCGTCTGGGCGCGGCTCGTGGGCGTGATCATCGCGGCACTGAGTGCGATCGCTGCTTTCTTCTGGCTGCCCTGGTATCCGATCTGGGCCATCATCGTCATCGCTATCGACATCTTCGTCATCTGGGCGCTGACAGTCCACGGGCGGGACATCGCCGAGGACTACTGAGTCCGGGTGAGGTTCGGGGCGTGGGACTCGGCGGAAATCCGGGCCGCCTCCTCTCGTAGCTCCTCGCATTCGACGTCGAGGGCTTCCCAGATCTCGGCCCTCTCGGCATGCTCCGGGGAATCCGGATGGAACGCTGCGGCCTGCCGTGCCCGACGTCTCCCTGCGGCGATCTCGAAGTGGACTTGGCGCAGAAGCCTCTCGGGCACGTCCGTGGAGTCGTCCTCCATCTGGCGACGTATCCAGTCAAGCCTCTCCCTGACATGCATGCATCCTTTCACCGTGGGCCTCCGAGCGACACCTGGGTACCGAGTTGGTTGTCGGCAGTCCGCCAGGACGGCCGATCCGACTTACAGATCGTCGGACATGCCTGGTTTATGCGCACAGTCTGAGACTTGGGTGAGTTCTCCTTCGCGACGAGTTCACGGCGGCCGCGAACGGTGGAAGGCGGGCACAGCCCGACACCAGTCGCCGGGTCGTCCGGGGCGGACGGGGACTTGACCCTGGCCACGATCCACGAATCGAGGGTCTCGTCGAGGTGGTGTGTTTCCCTCGTGATTGCAGGAGGAGATGTGAGTTCCCCGATCCCGACGCCGGGTCCTGCGTCGATCGTCGAGGCATTCGCCGTCTGACCGGTTTCGGTCGGCCGGTCAGGTCCGCCTGCTTGCCTTGCCCCACTTCGGCGACGCCGGTACGTTTCGTGCGGGGTACAGACACAACGACCGAGGGGCAAGTGACCGCAATGGATCACGACTACAACCGCATGCTGTGGGAAGAGACGTCCGACATCGCCAAGTTCCTGGAGGAGCTATCGGACGACGATCTGGACGTGGACAGCCTGTGCGAGGGCTGGCGAGTGCGTGACGTCGCCGCTCACATGGCATGGGGACACACCGCACCTCTGTCGGAGATGTTGTCGCTGGCTGTCCGCAACCGTTTGGACGTGGACAAGGCGTCGAAGGACGGCTCGATCGCGTTCGCAGACAACCGCAGCAGCGACGATCTGAAGGAGGTTTTCTCTGGCGTTGCACGCAACCACACGCGCAGGGGTATCGCGAGGTTCATCCCCGGGAAGATGGCCTTCACAGACCATCTCATCCACCATCAGGACATGCGCCGGCCCCTCGACCGGCAACGCGACATCCCCGAGGAGCGCCTCGTCGCGGCGCTCGACGTGCTGCCCAAGCTCGGGACGATCGACTCCAACAAGCGGGCACGCGACCTCCGTCTCCGCGCCACCGACGCAGACTGGACGCATGGCGACGGGCCGGAGGTGTCAGGGCCTGCCGAGGCTCTGATCATGGCCCTGGGCGGCAGGCCGGCGGCTCTGGACGACCTGTCCGGCGAGGGCCTCGACACGCTCAGCGCGCGAGTCTGACCGGCAGGACGTCTCGACCCCGGACCCGCTTGGCGCGCCGATCCGCACCCCAGCACCAAATCCACGCGCCAACACCCCCCACCCCAGGGTCGCCGGCTCCCGCTCCGGCGTGACGTGACCGACCCGCTATACAGGCACGGCGGATGGCTGCCCTCGGCGCCCCGCCGAATCCGACCCGCAGCAGGGACGAGGAGACCGCAGTGCCATACCGATCCGAGCGTGTCACGACCAGCCCCCTGGCCGTAGGAGCCCGCGCCCTCTGGCGCGCCACCGGGATGCACGCGGACGACTTCGGCAAGCCCCTCATCGCCGTGGTGAACTCCTTCACCGAGTTCGTACCCGGCCATGTTCACCTCGCAGACGTCGGCCGCCGCGTCTGCGAGGGGATCTGGGCAGCGGGCGGAATCGCCCGCGAGTTCGACACGATCGCCATCGACGACGGCATCGCGATGGGTCACGACGGGATGCTCTATTCGCTCCCGAGCCGGGACCTCATCGCCGACTCGATCGAGTACATGGTCAACGCTCACTGCGTGGATGCCATGGTGTGCATCTCGAATTGCGACAAGATCACCCCGGGCATGCTCATGGCGGGCCTTCGCCTCGACATCCCGGCGATATACGTCTCGGGCGGGGCGATGGAGGCCGGCCGCGTCGACGTGGACGGAGTCGAGCATCGCCTTGCCGCCTCGGACTCGGCGATCGCGCTCCTCGATCCGACCTTCCTCGGCGGCGGGATGGCGCAACAGGTCGAGGAGCACTCTTGCCCGACATGCGGGAGCTGCTCGGGGATGTTCACTGCGAACTCCATGAACTGCCTCGCCGAGGCGCTCGGACTCGCCCTACCCGGCAACGGCACACTCGTCGCGACACACGCCGACCGAGGCAAGCTCTTCGACGAGGCGGCGCGACGCATCGTCGACATGGCAAGGTGCCACTACGAGAGCGGGGACGACTCCGTCCTCCCGCGCTCGATCGCCACCCGGGCAGCGTTCACGAACGCGATGTCGATGGACATCGCGATGGGCGGCTCGACGAACACGATCCTGCACCTCCTCGCCTTCGCCGACGAGGCCGGCGTGGACTTCACCATGGCCGATATCGACGCCCTCTCGCGACGGGTGCCGTTCCTGTGCAAGGTCTCCCCTGCAACGTCGGACTGGTTCGTCGAGGACGTGCACAAGGCCGGCGGGGTGATCGGAATCCTCGGGGAGCTCGACCGGGCGGGACTGATCGATGCGTCCGTCCGAACGCTCGTCGAGCCGGGAGGCACCCTCGCAGACGTCCTTGCCGCCTGGGACGTGCGTCGCGCGGACGACCCCGACGTGCACTCCTTCTATGCGGCCGACGCCAGCGGCCGTACAGGAATGCCGGCTCTGTCCCACGAGACACGCACCGCGGTCGACCTGGATCGCAGGACCGGATGCCTGCGGGACGTCGAGCATGCGCACAGCCCCGACGGTGGCCTTGCCGTCCTGTACGGGAACCTCGCCGAGGACGGATGCATCGTGAAGACGGGCTCGGTACCCGAGCACCTGCACCACTTCCAAGGCCCTGCGCGGATCTTCGACCAGCAGGACCAGGTTGCCCAGGCATTGCTCGGTGGAGAGATCCGGGCCGGCGACGTCCTCGTGATCCGCTATGAGGGGCCCAAGGGCGGACCCGGGATGCAGGAGATGCTCATGCCCACGCTCCTCATGAAGGGCCTGGGCCTGGCCGAGTCGGCAGCCATCATCACCGACGGCAGGTACTCCGGGGCGTCGAGCGGCCTGTCGATCGGCCACATTTCACCCGAGGCCGCGGCACGCGGGGCGCTCGGCCTGCTGGAGGAAGGCGACACGATCACGATCGACATCTCGAATCGGGTCCTGCGCGTCGAGATCTCCGACAACGAGCTCACCGTGCGGCGCGCCCGGATGGACGCAGATCCCGAAGGGTGGCGGCCAAAGGGTGAGCGCAGCCGGGTGGTCACCCGTGCCCTCGCCGCCTACGCCGCCTTCGCGACGAGCGCGGACCGGGGCGGCGTGCGGAAGGTTCCCGGATGGCCCACGACCTGACCTGCGTCTCGGCCACGGCGGCGGTGAGCGCGGCCGCCCCATAGAGGGCCATCGCCTGCAACCAGAACACCACCAGGACCGCGATCGGAAGGGCGAACGCCCCGTACTGCGGCTTTGCCACGGCCCAAGAGATGACGGCCGCCATGAACACCTTGAGGAGCCCGATCAGGACCGCGCCGGCCACGGCACCGGCGAGGATTGCCCCGCGTGTGGGACGGATCCCGCCGAGCCGTCCGAGAGCAAGCCCGACGACGCCTACGTCGAGAACGAACGTGACCACGACGGCCACGAGAAGCACCAGGAACTGGGCGAGGGCCGACTCGATCCCCACGCTGTCCAGCAGCCGGTGGCCGAACCCGGTCGCGGCTGTGGTGAGTGTGTAGGACAGAAGTACCAAGGGACCCAGGAGTGCCAGCCAGCCGAGCAGATGTCCACGCCGCACAAGCGGGTTCCTACCGTCCGGGGCTGCACCGTAGAGGTGGTGCAGGGCGTCACTGACCGCACCCATCCCCGCCGTGCCGCTC
>QWHP01000181.1 GCA_021404985.1 Actinobacteria bacterium ATB1 | reverse complement strand
GCTCCACTACGCGTCCCGCTCCCGCCTCGAACCCTTCGTGAAACTCGCCCGCACGATCCGCCGCTACCGCACCTCGATCCTCGCCACGATCGAGTGGGGCTTCACGAACGGCCTCGCCGAATCCGTGAACGCCGTGATCGGCCGGCTCCGAACCAACGCCCGCGGCTACCACCACCCCGACAGCCTCATCGCCATGATCCACCTCGACCGATCAGGCATCGCCCGCGATCTCCCCTGGCACAAAGCCCGCTCGGCATGACCCACGAGAAGAGCAGTTGTCCCAGAATTCCGTCTTGACGGGAGGAATCGGCCGGGGGATCTCCCGACCATCCGGCCCGGATGAAGCCGGACCCGTCCGTACTATCCTTCGCCTGTCGTCGCGATACCGTCGCCATGTCGACATGAGGACGGCACCGTGTCCGGAGCGACGGCGTTGACCCTCCCCGGACACAACATCTAACGTTTGCAGGCTGCGGCCCCGACGGGGCGTCTCGCGCGCCGAAGGAAGAAGAGGTCAAGTGCCGACTATCCAGCAACTCGTTCGCAAGGGGCGAGCGCAGGCCAAGAAGAAGGTGGCCACCCCGGCTCTCGGTGGCTCGCCGCAACGACGCGGCGTGTGCACGCAGGTGAAGACGACGACGCCGAAGAAGCCGAACTCGGCATTGCGCAAGATCGCCCGCGTGCGCCTCTCGAGCGGCCAGGAGGTGACGGCCTACATCCCCGGGGAAGGCCACAACCTGCAGGAGCACTCCATCGTCCTTGTGCGTGGAGGAAGGGTGAAGGACCTTCCCGGCGTTCGTTACAAGATCGTTCGCGGTGCTCTCGACACCGCGGGCGTCGGTGGTCGCCGCCGCAGTCGTTCCCGGTACGGAACGAAGAGGGAGAGCTGACGACATGCCTCGCAAGGGACCGGCTCCCCGCAGGCGGCTCGATGCCGACCCGATCTATCACTCCGTTCTTGTGACCCAGTTGGTCAACAAGGTGCTCCTCGCCGGCAAGCGGACACTCGCCGAGCGGATCGTCTACGACGCCCTCGAGATCGGGCAGAACCGAACCGGGCAGGACCCGCTGACCATGCTCAAGAAGGCCGTCGACAACTCGCGCCCGCACGTAGAGGTGAAGAGCCGCCGCGTCGGTGGCGCCACCTACCAGGTGCCTGTCGAGGTACCGCCGCGTCGCTGGACGACTCTCGCCATCCGCCACCTCGTGAGCTACTCACGGCAGAGGCGCGAGAAGTCCATGGCGGAGCGCCTCGCCGGAGAGCTCATGGACGCCTCGAACGGCGTCGGGGCCTCGGTGAAGCGCAAGGAGGACACCCACAAGATGGCAGATGCCAACAAGGCGTTCGCCCACTACCGCTGGTAGCGCCCCTGACGGCCTCCGGCCGTACCGAAGCCCTCTACACGGCCCTATCCTGACGCCCGACACCGGTGGGTGGGCGTAGGGCGCCATCGGACGACGGGTCCGCGACCCCATGTGAAGGAACCAGAGAAGCAATGGCAGACGCCCCCACGCGAGATGTCGATCTCGCCAAGTTGCGCAACATAGGCATCATGGCCCACATCGACGCGGGCAAGACGACCACTACCGAGCGCATCCTCTACTACACCGGAATCACGTACAAGATGGGTGAGGTGCACGAGGGCGCAGCCGTCATGGATTGGATGGTCCAGGAGCAGGAGCGCGGCATCACGATTACGTCCGCCGCCACCACCTGCCCCTGGAAGGACCACTGGATCAACATCATCGACACGCCCGGCCACGTCGACTTCACCATGGAAGTGGAGCGGTCGTTGCGTGTCCTCGACGGAGCGATCGCGGTGTTCGACGCGGTGTCCGGCGTCGAGCCTCAGAGCGAGACGGTCTGGAGGCAGGCGGACCGCTATCGCGTGCCTCGCATCTGCTTCATCAACAAGATGGACCGTGTCGGCGCCGACTTCGAGGCATCGGTCCGGTCCATCGTGGACAGGCTCGAGGGGCGTCCGGCCGTCGTCCAGCTCCCGATCGGCAGTGAGGACGAGTTCGGTGGCGTCGTCGACCTCGTCGAGATGAAGGCATACACGTGGGCCGCCGGCATGGGTACCGAGTTCGAGGTCTCCGGTATACCCGACGACATGAAGGCTGCAGCCGAGTCCGCCCGCCACGACCTGATCGAGATGGTCGGCGACAGCGACGAAGAGGTCCTCGAGGCCTTCATCGCCGACGAGGAGGTCACGTCCGAGATGCTCCGCCGCGCCGTGCGGGCCGCGACGCTGGAGCTCCACGTGACCCCGATCCTGTGCGGGACCGCCTTTCGCAACAAAGGCGTGCAGCCCCTGCTCGACGCCGTGCTCGACTACCTGCCGAGCCCCCTCGACGTTCCGCCGGTGCGCGGTACCCACCCGAAAACGCACGCCGAGATCTCACGCGAACCTCGCGACGACGAGGCGTTCTGCGCTCTCGCCTTCAAGATCATGAGCGACCCGTATGTCGGCAAGCTCACCTACTTGCGTGTCTATTCCGGCTCTCTAGCGAAGGGCGATCAGGTCCTCAACGCGACCAAGGGCAAGAAGGAGCGGATAGGGCGCATCCTCCAGATGCACGCCAACCACCGGGAGGACAAGGAGTCTGTCCACACCGGAGACATCGTCGCGGTCGTCGGCCTGAAGGACGTCTCGACCGGCGACACGCTCAGCGACCCGAAGGACCCGATCATCCTCGAGGCGATCGAGGTCCCTGAGCCTGTCATCAAGGTGGCGATCGAGCCGAAGTCGAAAGCCGACCAGGACAAGCTCGGGAAGGCGCTCACGTCCCTGAGCGAGGAGGATCCGACGTTCGTCGTCGCCTCCGACGTGGAGACCGGACAGACGACCATCTCCGGGATGGGCGAGTTGCATCTCGAGGTCCTCGTCGACCGGATGATCCGCGAGTTCGGTGTGGACGCTCACGTGGGGAAGCCCCAGGTGGCGTACAGGGAGACGATCACCAAGCCCGTGACCGATGTCGACATCACCTTCAAGAGGCAGACGGGCGGAGCCGGCCAGTACGCCCGTGTCGTCATAAACCTCGTCCCGAACCCCGGACCCGACGGCGGGTACGAGTTCGACGACAAGATCAAGGGCGGGAGCGTGCCCCGCGAGTTCATCCCGGCCGTAGATCGCGGGATCCGCGAGGCGATGGGGACCGGCGTCGTCGCCGGCTACCCGATGGTCGACATCCGCTCCGAGCTCGTCGACGGGGCGTACCACGATGTCGACAGCTCCGAGATGGCGTTCCACATCGCAGGCTCGATGGCCTTCAAGGAAGCGGCCAAACAGGCCCACCCCGTCCTGCTCGAACCGATCATGTCGGTCGAGGTCATAACACCCGAGGACTACATGGGTGACGTCATAGGCGATCTCTCGGGAAGGAGAGGTCGTATCGAGGGCATGGAGACGAGGGGCAACGCGCAAGTCGTCAGGGCCGAGGTCCCGCTGTCGGAGATGTTCGGATACGTGAACGACCTCCGCTCGAAAACGCAGGGCCGCGCGACCTATACCATGCAGTTCGCCACGTACCGGGAAGTACCCGCATCTCTGGCAGAGGAGATCGTCGCGCGGGTCCGAGGCGAGTGAAAGTCATTCTCGCTGCGCACTAGTGTTCGGCAGAGTTTGCGGTAGAAACGGAGAAGAGGAACCCCCAAGATGTCCAAGGCCAAGTTCGAACGCACCAAGCCCCACCTCAACATCGGCACCATCGGGCACATCGATCACGGCAAGACCACGCTGACAGCGGCGATCACGAAGGTCTTGCACGACAAGAACCCGTCGGTGGAATCGATGGCGTTCGACGAGATCGACAAGGCACCCGAGGAGCGCGAGCGCGGCATCACGATCGCAATTGCCCACGTCGAGTACGAGACCGACAACCGCCATTACGCGCATGTCGACTGTCCCGGACATGCCGACTACATCAAGAACATGATCACCGGTGCGGCGCAGATGGACGGAGCGATTCTCGTCGTGTCCGCCGCCGACGGCCCCATGCCCCAGACGCGTGAGCACGTCCTGCTCGCCCGCCAGGTCGGCGTGCCCTACATCGTCGTGTTCATGAACAAGACGGACATGGTCGACGACGAGGAGCTTCTCGACCTCGTCGAGCTCGAGGTTCGCGACCTGTTGAACGAATACGAGTTTCCCGGCGACGACATCCCTGTCGTCCGGGGCTCGGCACTCAAGGCGCTCGAGGGAGACCCTGACTGGACCCCGCAGATCCTCGAGCTCATGGAAGCCTGCGACTCCTACATCCAGGAGCCCGAGCGCGACGTCGACAAGCCCTTCCTCATGCCCATCGAGGACGTGTTCACCATCCAGGGTCGCGGTACGGTCGTCACCGGACGCGTCGAGCGCGGACAGCTCAAGAAGATGGAAGAGGTCGAGATCGTCGGCATCCGCGACACCGAGAAAACCACGGCCACGGACCTCGAGATGTTCCGCAAGCTCCTCGACGAGATCCACGCGGGTGACAACGCCGGGGTCCTTCTGCGCGGCATCGACAAGAACGACGTCGAGCGCGGCCAGGTTCTGGCCAAGCCCGGCTCCATCACCCCGCACACGAACTTCAAGGCGCAGGTATACGTCCTCGGCAAGGACGAGGGTGGCCGGCACAAGCCGTTCTTCTCCGGCTACAGGCCGCAGTTCTACTTCCGCACGACGGACGTGACCGGCAACATCACACTGCCCGAGGGAACCGACATGGTGATGCCCGGTGACAACACCGACATGGAGGTCGAGTTGATCGCTCCGATCGCCATGGAGGAAGGCGTCCAGTTCGCCATCCGAGAAGGTGGCAGGACTGTCGGCGCCGGCCGTGTGACCGAGATCCTGAAGTAGACCGGGCCTCTGGCCAATCGACCGCCAGACCTGCGGATTTGTGCTGCCGCGAGGCCGCGCTATGCTTGCACGGTTCTCAGGGCAAGACATCCCCATCTGCCCTGTTGATCGGGCCCTCGAGGTCCGACCCAACTTGCTCGCACCCCAGGTGGCCGATCACGACCGGCTGCCGCATGGAATCCAGAGCATGCCTGAGGACGTAACCGCGAGCGGCCGGAGAAGCGGTGGGGAGGCCGGGAACCAGGCGTAGCCCGCCAGGGGTAACCCCAAGAGGCCCGGTACGTCAGCAAAACGGAAGACGACCTTGCGGCGGCGGTGCCGTCCGGAGTTGTGCCCGCGAGGGCGCATCCCCCGACGGCAGCCATCGCCCGAGCCCATAGCCCCCGAGGCATGAGGTGACAGATGGCTGCACAGCAGCGAATTCGCATCCGGCTCAAGGCCTACGACCACGAGGTCGTGGACCAGTCCGCGCGCAAGATCGTCGAGACGGTGCTGCGCACGCAGGCCAAGGTCTGCGGCCCGATCCCTCTCCCCACGGAGCGGCACCGGTACTGCGTGATCCGTTCACCCCACAAGGACAAGGACAGTCGCGAGCACTTCGAGATGCGGATCCACAAGAGGCTGCTCGACATCCTCGACCCGACCCCCAAGACCGTCGACTCCCTCCAGCGCCTTGACCTGCCCGCGGGGGTCGACATCGAGATCAAGGTGCACGGAGCATGAAAGGCATCCTCGGCGAGAAGATCGGCATGACACAGATCTTCGACGACGATGGTCGTGTCGTGCCCGTCACCGTCCTGAAGGTCGCGGGATGCCGGATCGGCCAAGTCAAGACCGAGGAGACGGACGGGTACAGGGCTGTCCAGCTCTGTCTGGGGACGCTCCGACAGAGCAAGGTCAACAAGCCGATGGCGGGTCACGCCAAGAAGCATGGCATCGAGACACCCCGCAAGATCGTCGAGTTGCGTGTGGCCGACGACGACGTCTTCGAGTCGGGCCAGACGGTGGCGGCGGACATCTTCGAATCCGGCGAGAAGGTCGACGTCGTCGGCGTCTCCAAGGGCAAGGGTTTCGCCGGCGTGATGAAGCGCCACAACTTCCGAGGCCTCAAGGCGAGCCACGGCACGCACCGTGTGCACCGCCATCCGGGGGCGATCGGGATGTGCGCGACACCGGCCCGGGTCATCAAGGGCATGAAGATGGCAGGTCGCCTCGGTCACGGGCGCGTTACCGTGCAGAACGTCACGGTCGTCTCCGCCGACCCGGAGAGAGAGCTCATCCTCCTCAGGGGCGGGGTTCCCGGACCTCGGGGCAGCATCCTCATGGTGCGCGAGCCCTCCAAGCCAGCGTCGGGGTCCAAGGCGGAGAAGGGGTCGGACTGATGGCTGACTTGTACACCCTCGACGGCCAGGTAGTGGGGAGTGTAGATCTCGATCCAGAGGTGTTAGACGTCGACCCCAACGAGGCCGT
>QWHP01000180.1 GCA_021404985.1 Actinobacteria bacterium ATB1 | reverse complement strand
GATCCCGAGATCGACGATGTTGTACGTCGTGGCGGCGGCCATGACCAGGCCCCCGTCGCTTGTCGGGCACATCTTGAGCTCGGCCCAGCGGCCCGCGTGGGACTTCCAGGTCCAGAGCCAGCAGTCACCGTCCCCGGCACTCTTGACGGCGAACGACATGTTGCTCCAGGGCACCACCTTGCCCGGTGTCGGCGAGGTCTTCTCGGAACCCTGCCCGGTAGCGGCCCACTGCCCGTCCGGCGGCCGCTTCAGGTTGGACCCGCCGCCACCGCCGGATCCGCCACCGCCCGACCCGCCGGCGGATCCACCTCCACCCGACTCGCTCGAGCTGGCCCCGCCGCTCGTGTCGCTGCTCGACCCGGTCGAGTCGAACGAACCACCGGTCGAGGAGTCAGCGGACCCCGACGCCGATCCGGACGTGTCGAAGTCGCTCGCACCTCCACCGTCGTCTCCGACGCCTGCAGACGCGCTAGAGAGCGTGGCCATGTCCGCCGTGAGCAGGCCCAAGGCCGCTCCGAGGATGTTCCCACCGAGCGCGTACCGGCGACCGGCCTTGCTGGTTGCGTACGCCGCCGCCGGGGTGACCGCTCCGTCCTCGGGAACGGCGAGTGCCGTGCCCGACATGGGAACCAAGGGCCCCGCCTGCTCGTCACCCGGGTAGAGAACGACACCGGAGGCGGGCGAGACGTCGGGTGCCTGTCCTCCAGCCATCTCAGACCCACCCGTCATCCCGCCTGCAAGAGCCCCGGCAGCCGTTCCCGCTCCCAGTCCGCCGAGGGCACCGGGTTGGATGAAGCCCGTTCCCGGCTCGAGGTCGCCCGCACCAGTACCGTATCCGTTCCCATTTCCACCCACTGGGAGCGCTCCGACCACCTCGCCGGGAACCACTGTCCCATCGAGGATGGGATTAATCCGCTCGTCGATGCGAGCCTCGTTCCTGCCTGCCCTGTAGACAGCCGCCGCACCTGCTGCAGCCGCGGCTGCCCCGGCAGCCTTGATCAGGAACCCACCGAATCCCTTCACCATCTCTCCACGCCCCCTCTGGTGCGGTAGGACACCTTTTCCTTGAGTTCGTCACCCTCATCCGTCAGCCCTGCGCCGCCGGGCCCCACACCGCAACGCAAACCGGCCAGTGCCCAAGGATTCGCAGGGACTACGGAGAAGTAACAATCTGATGCCCCGTCAGGACAGAGTGTAGGTTGGGGAACGGGTCGTTGCCCTGTTCGGTGAGGCAAGGCTATCGTGAGATTCGAGACTTTTTCAGCTTTCGGTCGGGTACCCAGACGGGACGGGTTGGCCGGGTTCGGGGAAACCGGGAGTCGGGGGTTGTAGGTGGAATTCGTCGCGCTGCTCGTCGCCGGAGTGGCGCTTGGGTGTGTCTACGCACTCATGGCCTCCGGCGTCGTCCTCACCTACAAGACGAGCGCGGTCTTCAACCTCGGGCTCGGCGCACAGGCCTACGCGGCGGCGGCGATCTTCTACACCCTCACGGTCGACATGCATTTCCCGATCCTCGTCGCCCTGGTCATCTCCGTCTTCCTGCTGAGCCCCCTGCTCGGGCTCGCCCTCTACTGGGGTCTCTTCCGCTACACCCAGGGAGCACCCGAGACGGTGAAGCTCGTCGTCAGCCTCGGTGTCCTCCTCGTCCTTCCGGCGCTGATCCAGGCGGTATGGTTCGGCACCAACCTCAAGGGGAACCCCCCGGTCGCCGTGCCCGGCGCCGACCGGGTCTTCGAGCTCGCAGGAATCCGCATCGGCGGCGACTCGCTGACCACGATCTTCGCCGCTGTCGTCGTCGTGGTCGCACTGGCCGGCCTTTTCAAGTTCACGGTGCTCGGACTGCGGATGAGAGCCGTCGTCGAGAGCCCCCGCATGGTGCAGCTCGCCGGCATCAATGCCGACGGCATCGCATCGGTCTCCTGGATGCTCTCCGGATTCGTGGCGGGTCTCGCGGGCGTGATGCTCGCGCCGCTCTTCGGGAGCGTCGACGTCTCCAAGTACACGCTGCTCCTCGTCGCAGCGATCGCAGCCGCTGTTGTCGGACGACTCTCGTCCCTTCCCTGGACACTCGTCGGCGGCCTCGCACTCGGCGTCACCCAGGTCGTCCTGGCACGTTACCTTCCTGCGGACAGTGTCCTCGCCGAGGGCCTCCGGCCGTCACTTCCGTTCATCCTGCTGTTCGGCCTCCTTGTCTTCGTGCCCAAGTACCGGACGATCGGGGGCGTCACAGATCCGCTCTCAGGTGTCGATCCACCCCCCAAAGCCCTGCGAAGTCCTGTCTCCACGGACACCCATTCGAAACGGAACACGTTCGGACAGGCGCTCCTCATCACATGCGGCCTCGTAGCGTTCTTCTCCCTCGCCCTCTCGGACGTCTGGCTCCTGCGCATGACGACCGCCGTCGTGATGGCAGTCATCTTCCTCTCCTACACGGTGTTGACGGGCATCGCAGGTCAGATCTCCCTGGGCCAGGCAGCATTCGCCGGGGCAGGGGCATTCACGGCTGCGCAGCTCGCGAACCATTTCGATTTCCCGGTCTTCTGGGGCATGCTCGCGGGCGCGGCCGTCGCATCGGCCGTGGGCATCCTGCTCGCGCTCCCGCTGCGCCAGCTCCGCGGCATCTACCTGACGCTCGCGACTCTCGCCTTCGGGCTCATGGTGGACCAGATCATCTTCCCGCTCGAGAACGTCGGGGGTAGCCCTGCCGGGCTCGAGGTTCCCCGCCCCTACCAATACAACATCTTCGACTTCAGCGACGACCGTGCGTTCTTCATCCTGTGCTGCGGAGTGCTGTTCTGGGTCGCCTGGTACGTCTGGCGAATGCGCGACGGTGCAACCGGGCAGGTGCTCGACGCAATCCGAGGGTCCGAGACAGGGGCGGCGTCCGTGGGTATCGATCCCGGAAGGACGAAGGTGAAGGCATTCGCCGTGAGCGCAGCCATCGCCGGAATCGGAGGGGCTCTCCTCGTCAGCCTCCAGGGACGGGCGACACCGGCCGAGTTCTCGATCGCCGAGTCGCTCCTGTGGCCCGTCCTCATCATCGTCCTCGGCGCCCGGTCGATCCCAGCCGCGATCTTCGCCGGCGCTTTCCTGACCCTGCTCCCCGAGCTCCTCCGAATGCTGGACGTCCCCCAGCCGCTCGCCTGGGTGACAGTCATCTTCGGTTTGGGAGCCTTCATCTTCATAAAGAACCAGGAGGGCCTCGTGGACTGGCTCCTGCGGGTTACCCGCCAGACTGCCGGCCGCACGGCACGCGATCCGGCCACAGCGGGGGGCGTCCCTGCAGTCGCTCCCCCGCCTGTCATCGACTTGACGCCGCAACCTGACACGAACGTGCAGATAGGCGCCCAGGCTGCCTTTCCCACGGCCTCACCGGTCGGGCCGTCCGTGGGGGTGGCCCACGCACCACCGACGGCTTCGGAACGGACGGCCTCACATGTCGCGGCCGAGCCGGCGGCGACGGTGCGCCGGCGCCGGACGCGCTACCGCCCGTGGTCCCCTCCCCGTCGTTACCTCCAGGCGCCAGCAAAGCCCACTCCACCCCAGCTGCAGACCTCGATCGAAGCACTCCGCCGGCGCGACCCGACGTGGCAGCCCGCCAATCCCAGCTCCTGGATGAGGCCGTCCGACGACATGAACCGACCCCAGCACCCGAGCACGAACGGTGGCGGATCCTCCGATGGCGCCCCCGGCAACCGTCGCGGCCCCGAGGCAGGACCGAACTGATGGAGACGACACCTTGGCTGCTCGAGGCCCAGCACATCCAGGTTCAGTTCGGCGGAATCATCGCCCTTCAGGACGTCTCGTTGGAAGTGGGGCCTGGAGAGGCAGTCGGCCTGATCGGCCCGAACGGAGCCGGGAAGACGACCTTCTTCAACTCGATCACCGGCATCATCGCGCCCCTTCGTGGCCGCGTCCGGTTCATGGGGGCCGACATCACCGAGCTCGACGTCCACACACGAGCCCGTCTGGGGATCGGCCGGACATTCCAAAGGATGGAGCTCTTCAGCGGCATGACCGTTCGCGAGCATCTCCTGGTCGCTCTACGAGCCCACACGGGGGTGGGCAGCATGTGGAGCGACCTCCTCACGGGCGGACGTCCGAGCGACGTGGAACGCAGCCTGGTCGAGGACACGGCCAAGCTCGTCGCCCTCGACGACCGGATCGACAGCGTGGTCGACACGCTCTCCCTGGGCCACGGTCGGCTCCTCGAGCTAGCCCGCGCTCTGATGACCAACCCCCGCCTCCTCCTCCTCGACGAACCATCCTCCGGTCTCGACCACGTCGAGAGCAGCGAGCTTGCCGAGGTCCTGCACGCCGTCCGGCGCGTGCGCAGCACCGCGTATCTGCTTGTCGAGCACGACTTACGCCTCATCCGCGAAGCAACGGAGAGGCTCTACGTGATGGAACAGGGATACCTGCTCGCGAAGGGGCCGACGGAAGCCGTGCTTTCCCACCCACGTGTCCGCGAGGCCTACACAGGGGTGACTGCATGAGCGCGGCGGCACACGACTCGATCCCGTCAGCGACGGGCCCGCTGCTCGAACTCGACAACGTCAACGCAGCCTACGGGCCGTATCGAGCCCTCTTCGGGGTGTCCTTCGAGGTCCACCGCGGCAAGGCAACCGCTGTCGTCGGACCCAACGGAGCAGGCAAGACAACCATCGCCCGCGTGTGCTCCGGGCTCGTGAAGCCGACGGGAGGCAAGGTCTTCTTCGAGGGTGCCGACATCTCGGCCAAGCCTGCGTTTCAGATCGCGAGACTCGGCATCTCTCACGCCCCGGAAGGACGGTCCGTCTTCACAACCCTCACGGTCGAGGAGAACCTGAAGCTGGAGTTCCAGCGCGCCCTACCCCCGTCCGAGGTCGATGCCGCCCTCGGGCGAGCATACGAGCTCTTCCCTCGCCTCGGGGCACGCCGTACCCAGGAGGCGGGCACCATGTCGGGCGGCGAACAGCGCATGCTCTCGCTGGCCAGGGTGCTCGTGAATCCGCCCAAACTGTTGATCGCGGACGAGCTCGGCTTGGGGCTGGCTCCGATCGTGGTGGACGAGGTGTTCGGCTGGTTGCGCACGATCCGCGAGGCCGGAACGTCCTTGATCGTGATAGAAGAGGAAGTCCATCGGGCAATCGAGCTCGCTGACGACGTAGTTGTCATGCTGAAGGGCCGGGTGGACTGGGCCGGCCCCAAGGACGACGCCGATGACGTCGTCTCCCGTATCATGCCGGCCACGGTCTGATTCCGCCTTCTCAGCACACCGGAGAACCCAACTGAAGCTGGCGCTCGTCGTCACCGGTGGGCCCGACACCGAGCCACTCACCGAGTTGGAGTCGGACGTGGGTGATGCCGCATTCGTCATCGCCGCCGATTCCGGCCTCGCTCTCGCACGCCGGTTGGGCCTCGAAGTGCATGTGGCCATCGGCGATTTTGATTCCACCTCCGCCGGAGAGCTCCGGGACGCAGCCTCCGCGGGGACCGAGGTTGTCCGTCTTCCCCGGGCAAAGGACGAGACCGACCTTGAGCTCGCTCTGGGCGAGGCGTCGAGGCGCGGCGCTGGCGAGGTTCGTGTCCTCGGAGGAGTGGGGGGACGCCTGGATCACCTCCTCGCCAATGCCCTGGTGCTCACGTCGGAGCGGTGGCGCGACATGCGCGTCTCCGCGGGGTTTGGCGCGGCCCGTCTCTGGGTGGTGCGCACGGAGGTCGAACTACACGGAGACCCGGGCGAGATCGTGAGCCTCGTACCAGTGGGGGGAGCGGCCGAGGGTGTGGTCTCGCGGGGACTCGCCTACCGGCTCGTCGGTGAACGGCTCGAGCCATCCAGCGCAACGGGCCTCTCGAACGCCCTGCTCGGCAATGTCGCCACGGTGGGACTGTCACAGGGCGTTCTGCTCGCGATCCTGCCCGGCGAGAGAGCTGACCCGGATTCGCTACCATGACGAAACCTCCCAGCGTGCCGGACCTCACGTGAGGCGCCCGTGTACGTCATACCGTCTACGAGCGGCGCCAACGCCTGCACCGGCTCGACGACTGCGCCGGCCACGTCCACGCAGCCATGAGCACCCCCAGTCATACGCGGGTCTCGTGACCCTCCCAGAAGGGATCGCGCAGCACACGCTTGCGGAGCTTGCCGGCATCGTCGCGCGGTAGCTGATCCACGATGTCGAGTGAACGCGGCCGCTTGTAGTCCGCCAGCTTGTCCGAGGCCCAGTCACGCAGCTCGTCGAGCGTCAGGCGGGCACCGTCGCGAAGCTCGACGACCGCGTGCACCTGCTCCCCGAACTCCTCGTCGGGGATGCCGAACACGGTCACGTCGAGGATCTTGGGATGCCTGTTCAGGACGTTCTCGATCTCGGCCGGGTAGATGTTCACCCCGCCGGAGATGATCATGTCCGTCTTGCGGTCACATATGAAGAAATAGCCGTCCTCGTCGACGTAGGCGACGTCGCCGACCGAGATCAGGTCCTCACCATGATAGGCGTCACGCGTCGCGTCCTCCTTGCGGTAGTAGCCGGAGAAGGCAAGCGGGTGCTTGCGGACGAAGAGCTCGCCCGGCTCGCCCGTCGGGCACTCCTCCCCCGCCTCGTCGAGGATCACGAGTTCGACACCGGGGAACTCCTTGCCGCAGGAGCCGAGCTTCTCAAGCATCATGTCGGGCTTCATGACCGTGTTCACAGAGAGCTCTGTCGAGCCGTAGAACTCGTAGAGGACCGGACCCACCCGCTCGAAGAGCTCCTCCTTCACGGATGGCGGACACGGTGCCCCGGTCGTGACGATCGTGTGGAGCGACGACAGGTCGTACCTCGACCCGACCTCGTGCTCCTCGATGAGGTGCGCCGCCTTCTCAGCGTCGTACTTGGACATGATCACGATCTTGCAGCCCACGCCGGTCGCGATCATCGAGAAGCTGAACGGCGCTCCGTGATACAGCGGACCGCAGACGAGGTGCACGTCGTCGCCACCCCGGATGTCGAACTCGCTCAGCATGTCGCCGAACCACTGTGCCCTCATCTCGTCCGAGGACTGTCCCGGCTCCCTGTAGGCGCCCTTTGGGTTCCCCGTGGTCCCGCTCGTGTAGAGCATCACTCCTCCACCATCGGCAAGCGCCTCGGGCGTGTCCGGGGAACCATCCTCCACAAGAGCGGGCATCGAGAGGACATTTTCCCCGGTGGGCTTCCCGGTCGAGATCCACGCACGGACGTTCGGACAGTCCGGGCGCACCTTCTCGATGGTCTCTCCGAACTCCGGTCCGAAGAAGACGTACGCTGCCTCGGAATCGTTGACGATGTAGGTGACCTCGGGATGGGTGAGCCGGTAGTTCATCGGCACGCAAGTGACGCCGAGGGTGTCGGTCGCGCTCGTCAGGACGAAACGCTCCATGCAGTTGTGCATGAGGCAGATGACCTTGTCCTCCCGACCGATCCCCAGAGAGACGATGGCGTTGGCCAGGCGGTTCTTCGCTTCGTTGTACTCCCCCCAGGTCATGCTGCGCTCGTCCTGGACGAGCGCCACGGCATCGGCTTTGTAAGAGGCGTGCATTCCAACGAGGTCGACCATGACAGGCTCCCGGGGTCCCTACCTGACGATTCGTCAGATTGTATGCAGGGAGCCACATGTCCGCCGAAGCGGAATGCGCCTCCGTCGGGCAGGCTTGGCGTAGCCTTCCACGGATGCTCGTGCTCGCGGTGCCGACCGATGCCGCCCTCGAGGCCGAACGCCTCGTTCGGGACGCGTCCCAGTTCAAGTGGTACGCCGTCACCCTCCTCGCCGTCGTGTTCCTCGCCTATGCGAACGAGGTCGAACGCGGCCGGCCCGACATCGTCGCCGCCGGCCTTGCGGTCTGGGTGGCCGACTGGTTCAACGAGATCCTCAACTCGGTGATATTCCACGTGACGGACCGCGCGCCGCTCTGGGCCACGACGGGCCCGACCGCGTACCAGATCCTCATCGGGCTCAACGTCGAGATCTCGTTCATGTTCGCCCTCGCAGGCCTGGTCTACGTCAAGTTCCTCCCGGAGGAGCGAGACCGGCGGATTCTCGGAATGCCGAACCGGCTTGCGGTTGCCCTCGGGCTGTCGCTGATCAGCGTCGCCGTGGAGATCTTCCTGTCGAGGACGGGGACCTTCCACTGGGACTACCCGTGGTGGAACGTCGCCTCGTTCCCGGTGATCGTCGTCTTCGGCTACCTCTGGTTCTTCCTGTTCGCAGCCTGGGTCTACGACGCTCCGACCCAGGCACTCCGCTGGCGGCGAGTCGGCGGCTTGGCGGCCATCGACGTCCTCCTGGTGGCCGTCTTCGGTCTCGCACTCGGCTGGCTCTAGC
>QWHP01000179.1 GCA_021404985.1 Actinobacteria bacterium ATB1 | reverse complement strand
TCGGGATCGGTGAGTTCGGCGTTCAGGTATGACCAGAGGTCGACGTTGTCGATCGTCAGTCCTTCAGGAACCAACCTCGGACCTGCGCCTCGTGGTCGATGTAAGGCTCGCCCGACACGTCCACGACAACCTTGTCGATCTTACCTCCACTGAAGGCGAAAGGTGCCGTGTAGTCTGGCGTGACCGGCGAGGCGCTGTCGCGCCCTACGCAGATTCCGTCGCCCACCTCGCAGAACGGACCTGGCTGTGTGACGATCTCCGTGCTGCCCACATCCTGACCGTCCATGTAGAGCGTCAGCGTCCCTCTGAATCCGGGTATGGACGGGTCCTCGTTCGGTCCCATGACACGGAACTCGGCCGCGTATACGTGGTCGCCGGCAGCGATCTCGTGGGTCGAGACGATTTTCTGGCGGTGCGTCCCGAGCCAGTTGAAGCAGTAATGGAGCTTCCCGTCGAGGAGGTAGAGGCTGTGACCCCCGGTGACGCCGCCGTGCGCGTACAGGACCCCCTCCGCCGTGTTCGAGTCCAGAGTCAAACCTGCAGCGAGCATGAACGACCGTCCCGTGATCCGCGGTCCGGCGGCTTCGGGCACGTCGGCGCAGTCGGGATAGAACACATACCTGTCGCGCTCGGGGCCGGGTCGGGGTCTGTCGGCGAGGACATGTTCGAGCGCGTGGCGATCATCGAGGGGAAGCCCTTTGTAGACGCCCGCGTAATAGAACCAGAGGGCCTTGAGCGACTCGAGGCGCTCGGGTTCTTCAGCGGCGACGTTCCTGGACTGCGCCCGGTCTGTTGCCAGGTCGTAGAGCTCCCACTCGTCCTTCTCGAAGGATCCCCAACCCGAGATCGGGGGGTGAAGGCTGCAGGCGAGCCAGCCCTTGTGGTAGATCGAGCGCTGGCCGAGCATCGTGTAGAACTGCGTCTCTTTCTCGGGTGCGGAGGGGTCGGTCAGGGATGCGGCGAAACTCTCGCCCTCGATCAGGCTCTGGGGGTGGCCCTTGATCGTCTCGGGTGGCTCGATCCCCAGGAGCTCGTAGATGGTCGGGACGACGTCGACCGCGTGTATGTACTGATGCCGTACCTCACCTCCGCCGGAGATCCTCTCCGGCCAGGTGACGAAGCACATGTCGGCGACGCCTCCCTCGTATCCCGCCCACCGTTTCCAGTAGGGGAACGGGGTGTCGAACGCCCATGCCCAACCCGTGCAATAGTGGTTGTAGGCAGTCGGGGAGCCGAGCTCGTGCATCCGCGGGATTACCAGATCGGTCGTGTCGGGAACCCCGTTGAAGAACCGCCACTCGTTGAAGCTTCCGTTCGGCCCACCCTCGCCGCTCGCTCCATTGTCCGAGATCACGACGACGAGTGTGTTCTCGAGTTGGCCAGACTCTTCGAGGTAGTCGAGCACACGCCCGATCTCGTGGTCGTTGTACGAGATGTAGCCCGCAAACACCTCGGCCATCCTCGCGAAGAGGCGCTGTTCGTCGGGGCTCAGGGTGTCCCACGGGCGCACGGTGTCGAGCAGAGGCCACGGCTGTCCTTCAGGGCCGGTCGTGCCCGGTTCCCCGTGAGGGTTCATGGGAGTCAACTCGGTGTCTGCGGGGAGGATCCCGAGCCGTTTCTGGTTCTCGAGGATCTCGGCACGGATCGCCTCGTAGCCCTCGTCGAACCTGCCTCTGTACTTCTCGATCCACTCCTCGAACACGTGATGCGGTGCATGCCCCGCCTGGGGCGCGAGATACATGAAGAAGGGCTTGCCCGGGTCTATGACCTTGGCGTCGCGGATGAACTCGATGGCCCTGTCGGCGAGATCCTTGGCGACGTGATACCCGTCCACCGGTGTCCCCGGCGGGTCGATCTGGTGGTTGTCGTAGACGAGGTCCGGGTACCAGGAGTTGGTTTCGCCGCCGAGCCAACCATAGAAGCGTTCGAACCCCCTGCCGAGAGGCCAGCGTCCCTTGTAGGCCGCGAGGTTGCATTCCTCGCCCGGCGTGAGGTGCCACTTCCCGACGCAGTAGGTGTTGTACCCGTGCTCGGCCAGCACCTCGGAGATGAAGCCGTTCTCGAAGGGGATGCGCGTCGAGATGCCCGGGAACCCGGCGCTGAACTCGGCGATGGTGGCCATGCCGTTGCTCGTGGCGTTTCGACCCGTGAGGAGTGATGCCCGCGTCGGCGAACAGAGGGCCGTCGTGTGGAAGTTCGAGTACCGTACTCCTCTGTCGGCGAGGCGACGCATGTTCGGCGTCTCAACCGGTCCGCCGAACACGTCCGTGGTGCCGTAGCCGACGTCGTCCCACGCGATGACGAGCACATTCGGTGCCCCCTCGGGGGCACGCGGCGCCAGGTACGGATCCCAATCCGGCTCTGAGTCCCTGATGTCGAGAGAGATCCTTCCACGGAAGGGTTTCGGCACGGGTGCGCTCCTTTCGTTCTCTCGGATGATCCGTCCGGCGCGTTCGGACCTGGCGGACAGGAGTAGGCGTCAGAACCTGCGATCGCGCCGGTCGTCGCGCCGGTCGTCCCGTCTGTCCTGGCGTCGGGAGACACCGTGCGACACGACCGCCGCGGTGCCGACGGCTGCGGCGGTTCTTGCGACGGGAGCTCCGATGACTCCCCTTCGTGCTGCACGGGCGGGACGCATGGGCATGTCGGCCTCCTCAGTCGTCGGTGTCCTCGTCGGCCTCGAAAGATGCGATCAGCGCTTGGGTCGGGATGCGGCCGCTCGCGATGAGCTGTCCGCCCGACCTGCGAGCTGCGAGGGCGAAAGGTGCGGCCCAGGTGTTCTCCCATACGAGGACCCCTGCCACGCTGCCGGGTTCCATGGCCTCGGCGACGTTCTCGAGATCCTCCAGGGCGAGGATCTCGGCGAGCTCGCCTTCCAGTTCCCCGAGGTCACCGACATCTTCGAGATCCTCGATCTCGAAGGCCTCGATGTCCCCTTCGTCGTCCTTGGCGAGGACGACGAGGTCGAGCAGACGGATCATGTCGGCATCGACCAGAGCTGCGAGCTCCCGTGCCATCTCGCCCGAGAAGTCCTGCTTGCCGGGGGGGAACTCGACCACCACGTAGTCGACAGGACCGAACTCGTCCGCTGTCTCCTGCGTCATGTCTCGACCTCCGGTGGTCCACTGGTGTTGGGTCCCAGCTTCGCCACCGGTGTCGGGGCTTGTCGTCATCCGAATCGGGTGAACGGCGTGGGCAAGCGAGGAGCCGGGTACGGGGACAGCTGCGTTCAGTCGCGAAGGAGGCCGAGCGAGAGCGCGCGTTCGACCGCTTCACCGCGTCTGCCCACGGCAAGCTTGCGGTAGATGGACACCGTGTGCGACTTGACGGTGTTGCGGGACACGTACAGGCGCTCGGCGATCTCCTCGAGCGACAGATGTGTGGGCAGCATCTCCAGCACCCTCTGCTCTGCCGGCGTCAGGGCCTCGGCGGAGCCGGGTCCGGAGGTGCTCGCCAGCCTGTCGATCCTCTTGCGGAGAGCATCTACCCAGTCGTGGAGCAAGACCGCGTCCGGCTCGAAGGGCAATAGGGCTTCGGCTTCCTCGAGGTCCGCCCTCGCCACATCCAAGTTTCCGAGCGCGAGTGCCGCATCCCCGAGGATGAGACGGAAGTGGATCCCTGCACGTGGGACGGTCTCGTTCATGAGCGCGATCTGTTGCCTGCCAAGCCGTCCCGACCGTTCGGACTTCTCGGACTGCCCGCGGAACGCGGCAGCGTAGGAGCGCACGCAGTGGACCATCGCCGCCATCGGATAATCGGCAGTCCCCCCGCGGTAGCTCTCCTCGTACGCCAGCTCGGCGTGTTCCAGGCCGGCCGCGAGTTGGCCTGCTACGAGTTCGGCATGGGCCAGGTGAGACAGGGCCACAGCGTGGATGGCGCGTGTACCCCTGGTCGCAAGCTCCACCCTCTGGAATGTCTCGACAGGGTCATCCACCTGCCCGGCGACGTGCTCGGCCACAGAGCCCAGGAGACACGCGAGCTCGTACCACTGGCTCCCCTGGGGGCCGGCCTCACGCACCACCCGGGCGTTCTCCGCGGTCGCCTTCGCGCCACCGCAGGAGAGGGTCATGAGCAGAGCGGTGAGCGCGACCTCGAAGCTGACCGTCCCATCCGGTAGCGGGCCGACCCAGACGGCACTTTCGAGGAGCTCGAGCCAGTACGCCATCTCTTCGCGTCTGCCGGTCGTGAGTGCAGTCCACGCTGCCGAGAGCATCAGCAGCGGATCGCGCCGGAGTGCCGACGCGGGAAACAGGTCCAGCCAGCGCGCGATCGACGCAACTCGCCCGTCCTTGAAGCCGTCGTGCAATCGGCCGTAGAGGATCGCAGCGGCGTATTCGGTGTCTCCGGTCGCGACAGCCTGCCTGACTGCAGCGTCGTCGAGGCCATGCGTAGCGAGCCATTCTGTCGCGCGTCTTCTCAGAGAGGCTTCTTCCTCGGGATGGATCCGGCGCAGCTCGGTCAGGAGCATGTCGGAGAAGACGGGGTGATACCGGTACCACACCGGGTCGTCCCCCAGGCCGCTGATGAACAGGTTGCCGTCGGCAGTGAGCTCTTCGAGAAGCGATCCAGAACCCCGGACTTCCAGGGTGGCGTTGCAAAGCGGTGCGCAGAGCTGCTCGAGGACGGAAGTCCGAAGGAGGAACTCCCGTGTCTCCGGGTCGAGAGCCCGCAAGAGCTCAGCCTCGAAGTAGCGCATCGTACGGCGGTCCATCCTCCCGGATCCCGGTAGGGAAGGTGTCCGCTCACCGCTGTCACGGAGTGCGAGTACCGCCAGATGTACGCCCGCGGGCCAGCCCTCCGTTCGCGCCATGATGTCCCGGTAGGTGTCGAGACCGCAGTGTGGCAGTGACCGGGAGAGCAGTTCGACGCCTTCCGCCTCGTCATAGAGAAGATCGCCCCATTCGAGCTCGAGGGCGTCCGTCGCGTGGATGGTGTGTTCGATGTCGAGGCGGGTAGTGGAGCGGCCGACCAGGACGAGTTGGGAACCCTCCGGGACGAGACGCGTGAGGACCCCGACCAGCCGTGCCGAGTCCGGGTCGACGACGACGTGGACATCGTCGAGGACGAGGACGAAGGGCTTTCGGCCGGACTCGATATCCGAGGAAAGCGCCGAAAGCAGCGCCTCGGGGGACAGGGGCCCCGGCGATGTGAGCATCCGCTCCGCTTCGGGAAGGGGTTCGAGCTTGGCAAGGGCACAGAGCAGGTGGCGTACGAGGACCACAGGGTCGTTGTCCCCGGCGTCGAGGGTGACCCACGCAGACGGCCGGATCTCCGACTCCAACCACTGGCGCACGGCTGTCGTCTTGCCGTAGCCCGCAGGTGCCCTGACGACCAGCAACGGCCGGGAGCGGGCAGATTCGAGGATCGCGCGGGGACGCCGCCGGTCTATCACGTCCTTGGGTAAGCGCGGCATGCGGAGCTTGGACCAGACGACACCGACCGGTTTGGGGTTCAAGTGCGCCTCCTGATCGTCTCCTCGGGGACTGTGCACTGCCGTCTCCTCGGGGACTGTGCACTGCCGGGTCCTCGGGGACTGTGCACTGCCGGGCCATGTTAGAGGTCTGCCTGGCGACCTGCTGTGCCGTGCCAGTGGCGCCGGTCCTACGTCGCAGGGGACATCATCCGATCAGGGTGATGTCCCCTGTTCCCGGTCACGTCTACGTTCGCGTTGCCGGGTCGAGTGGTTGGCGCAGTCGTTCGGTAGGCTCCGGCATGCCGGACTTCGGCGGTGGAGCGGAGCTTGTACGCCGATTCGGTATCCGATTCGAGATCAGAAGGGACCAGGGGTAGATGTCAGAGCACAACGTGTCAGGACCGATCGACTTCGTGCTGATCGAGTTCACTGGGGGGAAGCCATTGGACGGGGTCGCGGCAGCGCTCCTCGATCTCGTCGAGCGCGGGCTCGTGTGCATCTACGACCTCGTAGCCGTCCGCAAGGACGAGGACGGGACGTTCTCCGGCATAGCGTTCGACGCTGCCGAGGCCGCCGAGTTCGGGGACTTCGTCGCGTTCGCCGGAGCACGTTCCGGCCTCCTCGGCGACGACGACTTGGCCGACGCCGCAGAGGCCATGGAGCCCGGCACGAAAGCGGTTCTGGTGATGTTCGAGAACGCGTGGGCGAGGCCGTTCGTCGCCGCTGCCCGAGACGCCGGAGGTGAGATGATCGCAAGCAACCGGATCCCGGCAAAGGACGTGATCGAGCTGCTCGACGCGCTCGAGGCAGCCGAGTGACCTACCGGATACCCAGGGCGAGGTAGGGCCCCAGGACAAACCCAGGACCAGAAGGAGAGACAAATGCCAGGACTGTTGAGGGGAGTTGCGCGGACCGCCGTCGTCGCAGGAACGGCCACGGCCGTTTCCGGGAGGGTC
>QWHP01000178.1 GCA_021404985.1 Actinobacteria bacterium ATB1 | reverse complement strand
CTCCTCCTCGAAGAGAGCAGACACCGCCCCCGCCGGGTGGATGGTGAGATTCCGCCCGAGCATCGGAAGTGACTTTCCGAGACCTTGACGCAGGAGGAGGGCGGGTGTGTGGATCGTCCCGCACGCCAGGACAGTGGCCCTGGCCCTGATGCTCAGGGTTCGACCGGTCTCTGTGACCGTCGCCTCGATGCCGGCGGCCCGTCCGTTCTCGAGCAGAACCCGCTCCGCTCGCGTTCCCGTGGCCACCATCGCCCCGCGCCGCAGGGCGGCGGGCACATAAGAGACGTTCGTCGACTGCTTGGCGCCTGTGGGACAGCCGAACTCGCAAGTGCCCGCCCCGTCGCAGTCCGGTGCGTTTCGTCGCAACGGGCCATGTGAGTAGCCGAGGACATCGCAACCCCGTGCGATGACGCGGCCGACCCCACCGACCCAGCGGGGGTCCGCTTCGGTGACACGCAATTCCGACTCGACCGCGTCGAGGAAGGGCTCCATCATTTCGGGGTCGAGGTCGGCGATGCCGGTCTCCGCCGCCCAGCGGGAGAGCACCGACGCGGGCGTCCGGAAGCAGGTCCCGCTGTTGATCGCGGTCGACCCGCCTACCATGCGCCCTGCGAAGACGGGGACCACCGTGTTCCCGACTGCGACCTGTGCGCCCTTGTCCCTGTAGAAGCGCTGGAGTGACTCCATCGAAGGGGACGTGAACGCGTCGCGGCGCCAGTACTCGCCCTCCTCGAGCATCAGCACGGCGAACCCGGCCTCCGCGAGTTCCTTCGCTACGACTCCACCCCCGGCGCCAGTCCCCACGATCACGACGTCGCACTCCACCCCCTCCTCGAGCTCGGTCCCAGGCACGATCTGGGACTCCCACCGGTCGACCTCTGCCACGACCCTGCGGCGTGGGGCGCCGAGGTGCGCGTAGACCGCTGGATCCTCGAAGTGGGCGATCGCGAGCGGCATGAGGACGCCCATCGCCAGGGCATGCTGTGCCTGAGAACCGTCGAGCCACCTGCGGAGGACCTCCACCCTCTCGGCAGATGAGAGGTCGCGGAGGCGGCGACCCCCTGTGCTCAACCGTGCGGCCTGGTCCAGGGCGGCGACCATCCGGGCGTATCCGCGGAGGCGACCCGGCCCGAATCCGGCCAGTTGCGACTCAAGACGCCGCAGCGTCCCGTCCGAGGCGGCGGGGATGTGGTCCCCCGACGGGAGCGCGGCTGCCGCGATCGCGAGAAGAATCCGCCTCGTACCGTCACCGAAGCGACCTGCCCTCCCGCTACCGCCGTTTCCCCCGGCACCGGAAGCGTGCGTCATGCCGGCCATGAGATCACCTCCGCCTCCACCGTCGTTGTGCCCGTGCCGAAACCGCGGAGGAAAGAAGCGAGATCTCGCAGCCGGAACCACATCTGGCCTCTGGCGACCAGGTCTCCGTCCGGCCGGGAGAGCTCCACTGTCATCGACGTCCAAGACCGGATCGGGTGCGACCACCTGATGCACTTCAGGCCTGTGAGCCGAAGAGGGTCGCCACCAACGCCGGGAAAGTCGAGCGTGTAGCGGATCCGCCGCTCCGTGAAGGGGGAAACGATCAGCCGGCCGCGTGCAGGCGCATCGTCGGCGAGGCCGTCCACGTGGACAGTCCCCTGGATCGAGAGCTCGGCGACTCGCAACATCTCCCTGGCTCGGCTCCCGACGGCCGTGATCCCGAAGCTGACGAGCCGATCGAAGTTCTCGCCGTCGAACACGAGGCGGCCGTCCATGTTCTCCCTGAACTCGACACTCATCTCTCCTCCTCCTCAAGTCGCATCGTCAGAAGGTTGAGCATCGGCGACTCCGTGGCACGGAGATACGTGAGCGCGGCGGTTTCGGCCGCCTCGGGATCTCCGGCTGCGATCGCCTCGACGAGGGGCGCCAAGGCAGAGGCTGTCCACTGGGGGTCGAAGGCGGCATCGAGTGTTCGCCGCACGGGCTCGTAACCGTTCAACAGGGAGTTCGCCAGGAAGCGGAAGACTTGGTTCCCCGTAATGCGGGCAACGGCACGATGAACCTCGTTCTCGGCGTCATGCGCCTCGGCCGCGCTCTTGGCCGTCTCGACATCGTTCAGCCGCATCCTCAGTTCGAGGGCATCCTCAGGCTTGGCGCGCTCCGCGGCCATCCGGGCGACGAGAGCGCCGATCGTGCGCCTCGCCTCGAACACGTCCGGCAGGAGGCCTGCTCCCGTCTGCCCGACGAGCCAAGGAAGGACCTCGGTGCCCCCGTAGGAGCGGAAGTCGCGCACGCGTGAGCCGACTCCGTGACGAGTCTCTATGAGACCGAGTTGTTCGAGCCTCACGAGCGTGTTCTTGATGGACGCACGTGTGACGCCATAGTCCTCTGCAAGCTTGCGCTCGGGTGGGAGGAGGGTCCCCGGCGGGTAGAGGCCTGCGACGATGTCGCCGCGGAGGCGGCTCTCGAGGACGTCGATCAACGTCACTCTCTCGACAGGTTCCGGCATCTTCGCCTCCGTCGGAACAATCCGGACCTCAGTTGAGAGGCTCAGTGGCTCAGCCACTGAGCCACGATAGGGTTTCGGGGATCGGAAGGCAAAGCGGAGATTTCCCGGGAACCGGGTTCCCTCACGGCGCGTCGGAGAGGACAATGGACAGCACGGCGACTGAGGAGACGGCCATGACAGAGGAGTACTTGGACCTCGACGGCGACGGATACTTCGAATCGGTGGTCACCGACACCGACGATGACGGGGCCCTCGACAGGATCGACGTCGACACGGACGGCGACGGGACATCGGACTACTACGAGGCGGACACCGACGGCGACGGCTACACGGACGTGATCGGCTCGGACACGAACGCCGACGGAACCTACGACGACTACCAGTCGGACACCGACGGCGACGGCACCTTCGAGCTCGTCGAGCTCGACGCGGACAAGGACGGATGGCTCGACATGACGCTGATCGACACCGACGGCGACCAGTACCTCGACACGATCCACACCGACACGGACGGCGACGGGATCTACGACTCGTTCCTGTCCGACACGAACGCCGACGGAACTGCAGACGTCGTCGCCTTCGACACGAACGCCGACGACGCCTGGGACCGGGCGGCCACGGACGAGGACTTCGACGGGACACTCGACATCTACGCATTGGACACGGACTACGACGGCACGTTCGAGACTCAGGCGTGACGAAGATCCGGCACGAAACCGACGAACAGCGCCACCTGGGCGAATCGAAGCACCTCTATGATGTCTGAATCCGCCCAGGTGGCTGGCTGCTTTCAGGGCCGCACGGTCAGCGTGCGAGCTGCGGCCACGGGCGCAACCTCTCGAGTACGTGCGACAGCTCGAGGACTCGGTCCTCCTCGAGACGGCGGCAGACTATCTGAAGGCCGATGGGGAGTCCGTCCGAGTCGAAGCCGACCGGTACTGATGCGGCGGTGTTCCCGCTCAGGTTGAACGGGATCGTGAAGGCCGCCGACATGGTGGGGGGCACCTTCCTCGCGGCGATCTCCGTCGGCATCGGACCCTCCGCCGCGAATGCCGTGTTGGGCGTCGCCGGTGTTATGAGCACGTCCACATCCTCGAAGAGGTTCGCCACCGCCTCGATCACCCGGTAACGAGCCTCCATCGCCCGGCCGATCTCACGCACGTGGGCCTGCATCGCCCACTCGAGACCCATTCTGACCACCGGCGTGAGCTCCTCGAGACGGTCGGGATGCGCGAAGCTGAGCTCCCGGCACGCATCGGCGGCACCGAGCACGCTCCACGCCGGGCCGGGATCATGGAGAGCAACGGGCCGGTCGACGAGCTCCAACCCTGCCGCGTCGACGAGCTCGAAAGCCGCACCACGGACGGTCTCCGAAACCTCGGGGTCGACGGTCGCGTAACCGAGGTCGGGAGACCAGGCGACCCGCAGGCCGGCGAGGTCGAGCGTGCCCAGCCGCTCCTCGTACGAGTAGCCGGGACCGGGGAGCGAGAGGTAGGAGACCCCGTCGGGGCCGACCACGGAGTCGAGCCAACGCGCCGTGTCCCGCACGGTACGGGACTCGCAACCGAGAACACTCGTATTCGTGATGGAGGGAACACCCGGCCCGTCGGGGATACGCCCGAAAGTGGTCTTGAGACCGTAGAGGCCGCAGTACGAAGCCGGGATACGGATCGAACCGCCACCGTCGGAGGCGGACGCGATGGGGACCAGTCCCGCCGCCACGGCGGCGGCGGTTCCGCCGCTCGACCCACCGGGCGTACGTTCGTGGTTCCAGGGATTCCTTGTCGTCCCGTGGAGCTTGGTGCGCGTGAACGCCACGGCACCCAGCTCGGGAGAGGTGGTCTTGCCGACCAGGACTGCCCCGGCCGACCGCAGCCGCCCGACCTGGGTGGAATCTGCGTCGGCCACGTGCCCCTCGAAGAGGAGCGAGCCCTGCTCCGAGGGCCAGCCGGCGACGTCCTCGAGCTCCTTGATGCCGATCGGAACCCCGGCCCAGACCCCGGGATCCTCACCCGCGGCAACGGCAGCGTCGACCTTTCTGGCCGCGGAGCGAGCCGCGCCCTCGTCGACGAAGTAGAAGGCATTGAGCGCATCGTTGCCTTCCTCGATTCGTGTCAGGTAGTGGTCGAGGAGCTCCTCGGCCTTGACCTCTCCCGACCTGACCCCGTCCGCCTGCTCCCAGGCAGCCATCTCGTGCAGCGTCATGACTCCCCCTCGACCGGCACGCCGCCGAACCTAGTGGAGGCTTTGTCCCCGAACCCACCGGGTGCAGGGGGGAGTCGAACTTCACATGCGTGCTGCGGCGAGTTCGGCCACCTCGCTCGGGTTCCGCCCGACGGCGACCCCGGCCTCCTCGAGCGCCTCGGCCTTGGCCTGTGCCGTGCCCTTCGAGCCCGAGATGATGGCGCCGGCGTGCCCCATCTTCTTCCCGGGAGGTGCCTCGAAACCCGCCACGTACCCGAACACCGGCTTGTCGACGTGCGCGGCGATGAAGGCGGCACAGCGCTCCTCCTCGTCGCCCCCGATCTCGCCGATCATGACGATCGCGTCGGTGTCTGGGTCGTCGTTGAAGCGCCTCGCGACGTCGATGTGGAACTGGCCGATGAACGGGTCGCCACCGATCCCGACGCAGGTCGACTGCCCGATCCCCTTCTGGGTCAACTCGTGGACCACCTGGTAGGTCAGGGTGCCGGACCTGCTGACGAGTCCGACGCGACCCGGTGTCGCGATCTCGGTCGGCATGATGCCCACGTTCGCCACTCCGGGCGTCAAGACACCCGGACAGTTCGGCCCGATCATGGGCACGTCCCTGTACCGGAGGTACGAGTAGAGAGGCGCCTCGTCGTGGACCGGGATCCCCTCTGTGATGCAGACGATCAGGTCGACATTCGCGTCTGCGGCTTCATAGCACGCGTCTGTAGCGAACCGTGGCGGCACAAAGACGAGCGACGTGTTTGCGCCCGTTTCCTTGACCGCTTCGGCAATCGTGTCGAATACGGGGATCCCCTCGACATCCTGGCCGCCCTTTCCGGGCGTGACTCCGGCCACGACCTGTGTTCCGTAGGCACGATTGCGAAGGGCGTGGAACCTGCCCTCCTTGCCGGTCAACCCCGAGACGACGACCTTGGTGTTCGCATCGACGTAGATGGCCACAGATCACGCTCCTTGTGCGAGTCGGACGGCCTCTGCCGCTGCTTCGAGCATCGTGGTCGCCGAGTGGAGGTTGGGCTTCGGGTTGTCTCCGAGGATCTGGCGTCCTTCGGCTGCGTTCGTCCCGTCGAGCCGGACAACGATGGGCTGCGGGATGTCGACCTCGTCGAGGGCAGCGACGATCCCGTTCGCGACCTCCTCGCCCCGTGTAATCCCTCCGAAGATGTTGACGAGGATCGACTTCACCTGCGGATCGGAGGAGACGACCTCGAGGGAGTTGGCGATGAACTCGGCACTCGCCCCACCACCGACGTCGAGGAAATTGGCTGCCTTCCCTCCCGCCTGCGCGACCACGTCAAGCGTCGACATCACGAGCCCCGCACCGTTGCCGATGACGCCGACCTGACCCTGGAGCTTGATGTAGTTGAGCCCCTTCTCCTTAGCAGCCCTCTCCTGTGGGTCGGTCGCGAAAATCTCGCGGAATCGTTCGAGCTCCTGGCGGAACTCTGCGTTCTCGTCGAGCGTCACCTTGGCGTCGAGTGCCACGACATCCCCGCTGGTCGTGACGATCAGGGGATTCACCTCGAGGAGCTCAGCGTCGAGCGACTCGAATGCAGCGAACATCTGGGTGAGGACTTCGGACACGCCCCTGCGGTGTTCCGCGGGGATACCGCCCCGATAGACGAGGTTCGTCGCGTGATAGGGATGGAACCCGAGCATCGGGTCGATGTGCACGCGTGCGATGGCATCGGGGTTCGCGGCGGCGACCTCCTCGATCTCGACCCCGCCTTCGGCCGACACCATGCCCGTGAAGCTCGCATAGAACTCCGCTGCGATCTCGGCTGCGGGCTCGATCCAGAGCCTCAGGACCGTATGCCCCTTGATGTCCATGCCGAGGATGCCGGACGCGTGCTCGCGGGCCTCTTCCGAGTTCCCGGCGACCTTGATGCCACCTGCCTTGCCACGGCCTCCGACCTGGACTTGGGCTTTGATCGCAACCGGGTATCCGATCCGGTCTGCCACGGCGACCGCGTCGTCCACCGTGTTGGCGTGGTCACCCGCCGGTGTGGGCACGCCGGCATCGGCGAGCAGTTGCTTGCCCTGGTATTCGAGGAGGTCCAATTTCCTCCGCTCCCTTCTGTTCCCGAAGTTGTCCCGAATGTGGCGCCCGGCTCACCGGGGTCAGGCTTCCCGCTTTCGCTCGGTCTCCCGCTCGTCGAGTGACGCCTCGAGCCAGTCGCAGATCTCCGTGAGAGGGGCACCGGGTGTGAAGATCCGCGCCATGCCGGCCGCCTCGAGCGGCTCGATGTCACCCTCTGGGATGATTCCGCCACCGAACACGAGAACGTCCCCCAGGCCCGCATCGCGCAGCCCATCGACGACGACCGGGAAGAGGGTCATGTGGGCCCCGGACAGGACGGAGAGCCCGACTGCGTCTGCGTCCTCCTGGAGGGCAGCCTCGACGACCTGCTCGGGCGACTGGTGCAGGCCGGTGTAGATCACCTCGAACCCGGCATCGCGCAGAGCGCGAGCGATCACCTTTGCTCCCCGATCATGTCCGTCGAGTCCCGGTTTGGCGATGACCACTCGATACCTGCGCTGCACGGGCTGGAAAGTAGCCGTGCGCGGTGTTTCGCCACCATTGGGACACAGCCGTAGTGTCTTGTGGGTGAACCTGGACCGACGTATCGAGCTCCTGTGCGACAACGGTCTGGAGGAGCCTTGGGACGAGGATCTCGTCGGATCCGACCCGATCGCCTTCCCCGGCTATCCCCACCAGCTCGAAGAGGCTCGCGAACGGACGGGCTACGACGAGGCCCTCGTGACGGGCGTCGGTGCGTGCGGTGGCCGCCCTGTCGCCGTTGTCGCCTCGGCCTTCGAGTTCTTCGGCGGCTCCATGGGAGCAGCCGTGGGTGAGAAGGTCGCCCGTGCCTTCGAACGGGCCGCAGATCGTTCTCTTCCCGTAGTCACCGTTCTGGCGAGCGGTGGGGCCCGCATGCAGGAGGGCCTCATCTCGCTCGCACAGATGCCCAAGACGGTTGCAGCTGCCGAGACACACGCGCGTCGAGGGCTACCGCAGGTCACCGTCTGCGCCAACCCGACAGCGGGAGGCATGTGGGCATCGTTCGGGTCGAGAGCCGACCTGATCCTTGCCGAGCTGGGAGCCACCGTGGGGTTCGCCGGTCCACGGGTGGCCGAGCACGTGCTCGGGGAACCGCTGCCTCTCGACACCCACACCCCTCAGGCGGCCGTTGCCTCGGGAGTGGTGGACGCGGTGGTGTCCTTCGACGAGGTCCGAGACCGAGTGGCGACCCTGCTGCGAGGACTCGAGCCAGATCCGGTACCGGTCCCGACCGAGCTCACGCTGGCCGAGATCCCACCCGCCGGTGGTTCGGCCTGGGAGATGCTCGAAGCCGTGCGTCTCGGTGAGCTGCCCGGCGCACGTGGAATCGTCGAATCGGTGGTCACGGACTTCACACGTCTCTCCGGTGACCGCTCGGGGGGTACGGATCCGAGCGTGGTCGCAGGTCTGGGCCGCTGGCGAGGGCGACCGGTCGTGGTGATCGGTCAGGATCGCCACAAAGCCGGAGGCCGAACACGGGCGGCCGGATTCCGCCTCGCGTCACGAGCCGCCGACCTCGCGCAGAAGCTCGGCCTTCCCGTCGTCACCTTGGTCGACACACCCGGCGCAGACCCCGCGCCCGCCGAGGAGAGGGCAGGCCTCGTACCCGCAATCTCGGCCCTCATGGCCACCCTGCTCGGCTGCTCGACCCCCATCGTATCGGTCTGTGTCGGAGAGGGTGGCAGTGGCGGTGCCCTGGCCCTCGGCGCAGGGGACGTCTTGCTGATGCAGCGCGGGACCGTCTTCTCGGTGATCGCTCCATCGGCTGCGGCAACGATCCTCCGCCGAGGGAGCACAAGCGCCGCGGAGCTCGCGGAGATGCTCAAGGTGCGGGATCGTGACGCTGTCGAGCTCGGCGTGGCGGATGCGATCGCACCCGCGCAAGTCGATGATCTCGCAGACACCGTGGCAGCCTGGCTCGACCGCTTGACAGCGGCGGACGGCGGGGGAGAGCTCACGGAGCGCCGCCTGGAGCGCTGGAGGACCGTGGGCGCCCGCTACCTTGATACGTTATGAAGGATGGCAGGAGAACATCCGTGTCTCTGGTGTGCATGCTCCTGATGGTTCCCGCATGTGGTGGCGACGCCCCACCCGCCTCGGAAGAGACCGCGATCACGACCACGACACGACCCGCCGCATTCGATGCACCCCAGGGCCGAACCAGTGGAAAAATCAGCATCGAACGGCCGCCGCCCGAGGGCACGTACACGTTCGTTCAGGAGGGAACGACCCATGTCCTCGACCAAGGCACCGACCCCAAACCGATTCCGCGGCACGGGACCCTCGAGGTTGCGGCGCCACAGCAGCGCCCGGAGGGGTTCTTCCAGGTCCAGAAGCATCTCGACGGAAGCGGTGACCGCATCGAGCAGACGCTCCTGTACGCGCCCGATGGTCTCTTCCTGGTCGGCTACGAGACCGACATCTCCGTAGCGGGGTCGAAGCGTTCGTTCGTCTGCAAGCCGGCCCGGCCGGTGAGGATCTTCCCGAACGGAGCCGGCGCCGGGGACACCTGGGAGGACCGCGTCGACTGCGAGAACGGCCAGATCCACTACCGCGCTGTCGCGGAGGCCGAGGAAGACACCGCTCTGGCAGACGGGTCCACGCTGCCCACGCTGAGGGTCCGGGTCGAGAACACGATCGACGGTGAGGGCCTCTCGACCTCCGGCACTTACGTCCTCTGGGTCTCGTGGCAGCTCGGGATCTCAGTTCGCACCGACGACTCCACGGACGCGCAACTCTCCGTCTACGAGATCGAGCGTCGCGTCCAGGACCTCCTCGTCTCTGCGACCCCCGGATGACTCCGGGTGCGGCCTGCCCGGGGTGTCGCGCGTTTGCCGCTGCCCAGCACTAACTTCTTGGCCCACGACCCACATGGATGCACGGACATGGATCTCGCCGGAGGGTGAGACGTGTCCCTGCCGAATCACTTCTTCGAGGGAGTGAGACGCTTGACAGGTCGCCGAGATACCACTGGGGACGGAGGATTCGGCCTCTTGGCCGCGACCGTCGGGGCGCTGTCCGAGTTGGGCCAGCTCACCACCTGGCAAGCGATCGGCCGTGAGATCACCGGCACGCTTCTGGCCGCGGCCGCCTATCCGCTGAGAGTCCTCGACGAGGCGCTGGAGCACGCGCCCATCCGGCACCGGGGCCCGAGCCCTCTGCGCAATCCCGGCTTCCACCTCAGCCCTGCCACATACGAGATACCGGTCGTCCTCGTCCACGGCTACGCCCACAACAGGAGCGGGTACTGGCTGCTCAGGAACCGAATGCGCCATGTCGGCCTCCACAACGTCTACACCCTCAATTTCAACCCCTGGTTGCAGGACATCCCCTATGTCGCGGCGCGGCTCAGGGCGCGAGTCGAGCTGATCTGCGAGGCGACCGGGCAGCCGTTCGTTCACGTCGTGGGGCACTCGATGGGGGGCCTCGTCGCGCGCTACTACGTGCAGATGCTCGGCGGAGACGAGAGGGTGCTGGACGTGGTGACGATCGGGACTCCACACTCCGGAACGCATGCGGCGAGCACCTTCTCGGTCCTGGGCCGGACCGCCCGGCAGCTCGGCTGGCAGAGCCCGCTCGTACGGATGCTCAACGCGTTG
>QWHP01000177.1 GCA_021404985.1 Actinobacteria bacterium ATB1 | reverse complement strand
TCATCCGCGGCGAGAGCGGCTGTGGCAAGGAGGTGCTGGCCCGCGCGCTCCACGCCAACAGCGAGCGCCGCAACAAGCCCTTCGTGGCCATCAACTGCGCCGCGCTGCCCGCCGAGCTGCTGGAGAGCGAGCTGTTCGGCCACGTGCGTGGGGCCTTCACCGAAACGCACGCCACCAAGCGCGGGCTCTTCGAAGAGGCCGACGGGGCCACGCTCTTCCTCGGGGGTTGGTGGCTTCCGTGGGTGCCCGAGAGCGTTCTCGAAGTCATCGGTCCGGTCGTCCTCGCTGCGAAGATCGGCCTCCTCGTGTTCGTGTTCCTCTGGATGCGCTCGACGTACCCGCGGCTGCGCGAGGACCAGCTGCAGCGCTTCGCGTGGAAGTGGCTTATCCCGATCTCGCTCGTGAACATCGGCGTGACGGGTGTCCTCAAGGTGGTGCTGTGATGGCAGAGCCCACGCGCGAGAAGACACTGACAAAGGGCTCGCCCGAGCGTCGGAGTCCCGCGGTCGGGCTCTTCAAGGGTCTTTGGCGCACGCTCTACACGCTCTTCCAGAAGACCCAGGTGGTCCAGTACCCGCACGTGAAGGAGGAGGTGCACCCGAGGGCGCGTGGTGTCATCGGCCTGCAGGAGGAGAACTGCACGGTCTGCATGCTCTGCGCCCGGGAATGCCCCGACTGGTGCATCTACATCGAGGGCCACAAGGAGAAACGGCCTCCGCGCCGCGAGGGCGGCAAGCCCAGGACCGTCCAGATCCTCGACCGTTTCGACATCGACTACAGCCTCTGTATGTACTGCGGGATCTGCGTGGAGGTCTGCCCGTTCGATGCCCTGCACTGGTCGCCGGAGTACGAGTACAGCGAGCTGAAGATCACAGATCTTCTTCACGACAAGGAACGCCTCGGGTATTGGGACGACCGGCGGCATACGCCGCCGCCGCTGGAGGCCGGCGCCGAGCCGAAGAAGGGCAAGAAATGAGCTTGACCGCTCCTCTCACGGAAGGTGCCGTCCTCGCCACCGCCATCGGGCCGACGGTCGCCATGGTCGTGATCGGCATCGTGGCCGTGGTCGCGGCCGTGCATCTCGTTGTCACGCAGAACGTCGTGCATGCCGCGGTCAGCCTCATGTTCGTGCTGACTTGCGTTGCGGGGACCTTCATGCTCCTCGGCGCGGAGTTCCTGGGCTGGACCCAGGTTCTCGTCTACATCGGGGCGATCGTCGTGCTCTTCCTCTTCGGTGTGATGCTCACGAGAGCCCGGCTCGGCGAGGCAGAGCTCGATGCGCCGGTGTCCCAGCGGTGGGCGGCTGCAGGCTCTGCACTCCTCGTCTTCGGACTCCTGAGCGGGGTGTTCATCAAGGTGTTCGGCAACCAGGACATCCTCGTGCTCTCCAACGGCGGCCGGAACGCCCCCGGGGTGCTCGCAGAGCCGACGACGTCCGCGGAGCTCGGCAACGACATCTTCGGCAACTGGGTGCTGCCCTTCGAAGCCGTGTCTCTGGTCCTGCTCGCCGCACTGATCGGCGCGATCGTGCTTGCGCGAAGGGACGACCCAGAGCACGTTCGTTCCCGGGTGACGCGTCGTGAGATCGAGGTCATCGACGAGGAGCTGGGAGGCAGATCGTGAAGCTCAACTTCTTCCTCGTGCTTTCCGCGTTCCTCTTCTCGGTCGGGATCTACGGTGTCCTGGCCCGGCGCAACGCAGTCATGCTCCTGCTCTCGGTCGAGCTCATGCTCAACGGCGTCAACATCGCCTTGGTGGCTATGGGTGTCATGGTCGGCAACATCACAGGGCAGATCTTCGCCCTCTTCGTGATCGCCGTCGCCGCTGCCGAGGTAGGGGTCGGACTGGGGCTGATCCTCCTCGTGTACCGCAACAAGCAGGCCGTCAACGTGGACGAAGTCGATCTGATGAAGGGCTGACGTGGAGATCTTCTGGCTGCTGCCGATCCTCAACATCGCTGCGTGCGTGTTGACGTTCTTCTTCGCGCGGTCCCTCGCGAAGGGAAAGGCCCACCTCTTCACCGTCCCAGTCGTGGGGTTCTCGTGGCTCGTCGCGCTCTTCGCCACCGGGCAGGTGATCTCCGGCCACGAAGTCGTGAGCCAGTCCGTCGAGTGGTTCGATTTCGGTGCCGGCAGCCTTCGCATGGGAGTGCACATAGACGGCTTCGCGGTCGTGATGATGGTTGTGGTCACGAGCATCTCACTGGCGATGCAGGTGTACTCGATCAGCTACATGCGGGGCGAGGTCCGCTACATCACCTACTTCGCGATCGTGGCGTTCTTCACTGCGGGGATGATGATCCTCGTCACCGCCGACAACCTGTTCCTTGCCATCTTCGGCTGGGAGATCATGGGGCTCTGCTCCTACATGCTGATCGGCCACTATCACGAGGACATCGCGAACTCGGGTGCAGCCATCAAGGCGTTCCTCACGACGCGCACGGGCGACCTGGGGCTCCTCATCGGGGCGATCATCTGTTTCTGGATGGTCGGCACATTCGACATCGAGGCGATCAACCTCGCTGCCTTCGAGGGCGAGTTCACCGGCCACATGATCGAGGTCGCTGCGATCGCCCTATTCATCGGGGTGATCGGCAAGTCGGCACAGTTCCCGCTCCACACGTGGCTGCCCGACGCCATGGCCGGCCCGACCCCGGTGTCGTCCCTGATCCACGCCGCGACGATGGTCGTGGCTGGTGTGTACCTCGTGGCGAGGCTCTACCCGGTGTTCGTCGAGGCCTTCGACGTCGCCCAGGCCACCGGTCTGCGCTCTGTCCACCTCGTCGCCCTGGTCGGGGCGGTCACGGCACTCGTGGGTGCCTTCCTCGCCCTCGTGCAGTGGGACCTGAAGAAGATCCTGGCGTATTCGACGATCAGTCAGCTCGGGTACATGATCTTCGGCCTCGGTGTGGGCGCCTGGGGCGCGGCCGTGTTCCACCTGTTCACACACGCGTTCTTCAAGGCGCTTCTCTTCCTCGGGTCCGGTTCGGTCATCCACGCCACCCACACGCAGGACATACGAGAGATGGGTGGTCTGCGCAAGGTCATGCCCCGCACGTACTGGACGTGGATCGTCGGGACGCTGGCTCTGTGCGGGGTGGCGCCGGCGGCAGGCTTCTTCTCCAAGGACGAGATCCTCGCAGGCGCGTGGCACAACTCGTATCAGTGGGTCTGGATCCTCGGTGTCGTCGGCGCCTTCATGACCGCCTTCTACATGTTCCGGGCGACGCATCTCACCTTCCACGGCGAGTACAAGGGTCATGGGCATCCGCACGAGAGTGACAACTACATCACAGGTGTGCTGATCAGTCTTGCGATCCCGTCCGCCCTGCTCGGTTTCATCGGCCTCCCCGGTCAGCTGAATCGCTTCGACAGATGGTTCGAGCCCGAGATCATCCACGAAGTGGTCGAGAAGTACGGGATGGTGAAGGAGGAGATCACCTCCGAGACCTACCTGCTCGCCTTGGTGTCACTCGCCGTCGTCGGGCTGGGAATTGGCCTCGCGACGATGCTCTTCCTGCCCAAGTGGCGGGATTCCTGGGTTCCCGGAGGTCTGCACTCCGGTTGGACGAGACGCGCGCCGCTCTCGTATGGCCGTACCCTCCTCGAGAACAAGCTCTATCTCGACGCCCTGTACGGCACGATCACCCTCTGGATCCGGGACGACCTCTCGCGCGCCTCCTACTGGGTGAACCAGAAGATCATCGATCGAGTCGTCGACTTCGCCGGCACCGCGAGCCTCGCCCTCGGCAGGGGTGCCTACCTGTTCGACCAGGAGGGCCTCGACGGTTTCTATGACGGCTTGGGCGTCGGCGCGAACCGGAGTGGACGAGCCCTGAGGTCGATTCAGACAGGCCAGGTCCAGCAGTACGCAGGGGTTCTGATCGTTGCAGCGACCCTTTTCGGCATCTTCTTCATTCTCGTGAACTGAGGCTCGTCAACTGAGGCACACGAAGGTTTTGGAACAGGAGGCAGAGAGCAAGCCATGGAGTGGTTCGAAGACTCGGCACTGAGCATCGCGACGTTCGTCCCGTTCATCGGTGCGCTGATCATGCTCGTCATCCCGAAGGAGAAGGAGGACTGGCTCAAGGGCTTCGCGCTCGCAGTCTCCCTCACCTCACTCGCCGTCGGAATCGGGATCCTCTTCCAGTACGACTACGGGCTCTCCGGCCTGCAGTTCGAGGTGAACGTCCCTTGGATCTCGGCAATCAACACCCGGTACCACGTCGGGATCGACGGGATCTCCCTGCCCCTGTACGCGCTCACCCTGGGCATCGTCGTCCTCTGCATCCTCTACTCGTGGCACCACTTCCCCGAGCCACACAACCCCAAGATGTTCCTCATCCTCCTCCTCATCCTTGAGACCGGGATGCTCGGCACGTTCGTGGCACTCGACCTGATCCTCTTCTTCGTGTTCTTCGAGATCGTCCTCCTCCCGATGTACTTTCTCATCGGGATCTGGGGTGGGGCGAACCGCAAGTACGCGTCGATCAAGTTCTTCCTCTTCACCCTGTTCGGATCCGCCTTCATGCTCGTGAGCTTCATCGCGATGTACTTCCTCTCCCAGCCGCACACCTTCGACATCGTGACGCTTACAGAGCAGGGGCTCGACATCGCGCGGTCGACGGGCATCTGGGTCTTCACAGGGCTCTTCCTCGGCTTTGCGATCAAGGTGCCGATGTGGCCGTTCCACACCTGGCTTCCCGACGCCCACACCGAGGCACCTACCGTGGGGTCCGTCGTCCTTGCTGCCGTCCTCCTCAAATTGGGTACATACGGTTTCGTCCGAATCGGACTGCCCATCCTTCCCGAGGCCGCCGCAACCTGGGCCCCCTGGATAGGGCTGCTCGCAGTGATCGGGATCATCTACGGATCCCTCTGCTGCCTCGCGCAGACCGATTTCAAGAGGCTCATCGCCTTCAGCTCGGTCGGCCACATGGGTTTCGTCATGCTGGGTATCGCAACCCTGACACCGACGGGCATCAACGCAGCAATCTTCGGCATGGTCGCACACGGTGTCGTGACCGGGATGCTCTTCTTCCTCGCCGGTTCGATGCACGAGCGCTACCACACGCGCGACATCCCGAGGCTCGGAGGCATGATCAACTCGATCCCGCGGCTTGCCGGTGTGCTCGTACTGATCTCGTTCGCATCCCTGGGACTGCCCGCCCTGGCAGGATTCCCGGGTGAGTTCACGTCGATGCTCGCTGCGTTCGAGCCCGCACCCGGGCTCGATGCCGCAGCATTCCGGGTATTCCTGATCGTCGCTGCTGTCGGGACCGTTCTCACTGCGGGCTACATGCTGTACATGCTCCAGCGTGTCGCACAGGGACCGATTCCCTCCGAATGGGAGGGCCGGCGCTTCCACGACATCAACAGCTTCGAGTACGCCTCCTGGACGCCGCTGATCATCCTCACGGTTGCTCTGGGCGTGTTCCCGGGGATCATCTTCAACGTGACGAACGAGACCGTGGCTCCGCTCTTCACAGGGATCTTCGGATGACCGACTGGCACGCCATAGCGCCCGAGGTCATCCTCGGCTGCAGCATCCTCGTGGTGCTGCTGGTCGACCTCCTCCTGCCGAATCGTGCCAAGTGGACGCTCCCCGGGATCTCGTCCGTCGGACTGCTCCTCTCTCTCGTCCCGCTGATCACGCTCGCCGCGGGCGACACGCCCAGGGTGGTGTTCTCCGGCAGCTACGCCGTGGACGACTTCTCGATCGTGCTCAAGGGCCTCTTCGTGGTGGCGGGGTACATCGTGCTCCTCCTGTCGGTGAACGCGATCGAGGAAGGCGCCTACTACAGGGGAGAGTTCTACTTCCTCCTCCTCAGCGCCATCGGCGGGATGTTCCTTGTCTCCTCGGCCCGCGACCTGATCGTGCTCTTCATCGCCTTCGAGCTCTTCTCGGCACCCGGCTACCTACTCGCCGCCTGGAAGAAGAGCAGCCTCAAGTCGACAGAGGCGGGTGTGAAGTACTTCGTGCTCGGGGTGCTCTCGACCGCGATCATGTTGCTCGGCATGGCCCTCCTCTACGGGGTGTCGGGCTCGACGAAGTTCGAAGCCATAGCGCGAGCGCTCCCCGGCGCCGCATCCCCAGATGTCGCGGCGTGGCTACAGGGCGTGGATTCAGAGCCGGTCGCCATCCTCGCGATCATCGCCGTGATCGTCGGGTTCGCGTTCAAGGTCTCCGCCGTCCCCTTCCACTTCTGGGCTCCCGACACGTACGAAGGTGCGCCGACACCCGTCACAGCGTTCCTCTCCGTGTCCGTGAAGGCGGCCGGTTTCGTAGGGATGATCCTTCTCGTGTTCGTCGCGATGCGCTTCTCGGGCGACATCTGGCGTCCCTTCATGTGGGTGCTCTCCGCCCTCACCATGACGATCTCGCCTACTCCTCGATCGCGCAGTCCGGCTTCATCCTCGCGCCGCTCTCGGTCGTCGGGCTCAGCCCGGACGTGACGGCCCAGGCACTCCAGGCGATGGTCCTCTACCTCCTCGTCTATGCCGTGATGAACCTCGGCGCCTTCGGCGTCGTGATCGCCGTGTCGAGACGCACGGGCTCGGGTGAGCTCGACTCCTACGACGGCCTGTTCAAGTCGATGCCATCGATGGCCGTGATGATGACGCTGTTCCTCGGGTCACTCGCCGGCATCCCGCCGCTGGCGGGCTGGCTCGGCAAGTTCCAGGTGTTCAGGGCCCTCGGGTCGGCCGGCGAACCGTACGCGTGGGTTCTCGTGGTCATCGGCGTCGTGAACTCGGTTGTCGCCGCCTTCTACTACATGGGTGTCGTTCGCAGGATGTTCTTCGAGGAGCCTGTGCCCCTCTATCACATGGAGGCCATCGGCGAGGAGGAGGCAACACCGGCACCGCTCGCACTCGCCTTGGGCGTCCTCGCAGTCAGTGTCGTCGTCCTGGGCATCACGGACATCCTCCCCTACTTCAGCCGCGTGGCCGAGCTCGCCCTCTGAGCGTGCGATGGCCGTGAGGGCGCGGCTCGCAGAACTGGCCGGCACCGGTCGAGGCCTCATCGACTTCGCCTCGTACATGGCGGTGGTCCTCT
>QWHP01000176.1 GCA_021404985.1 Actinobacteria bacterium ATB1 | reverse complement strand
TGGATGCGGTAATGCCCGTTGAACATACCGGTCATGGCAGGGTTCAGGAACAAGGGCGCTGCCTCGTACTGCGACAGGTGGAAGTCCTGCGCCAGGGTGGTGCCCCCGGTAAGCAGTGCCGCCGCCAGTACCAATACACGACTCTTCATTTTTATGTAGTTTCTCTTCATGGTCAATGATATCAAAAGGCCTTAACGGAGCAGTGTAACATCGCCCGATAGGTTATGCGTCACCCCGTCGGGGGTTTCGCCCACCTGATGGTCTGGCGCAAGACGAAGGCCAAGGGGGGCGGCTGGTGGCGATTCGTCTCGGGACGGCTGAGGCGGCTCCTGCCCCCGGCGCTCCTGCTCGTGGCGTTCTGGCTTGCCGTGGGGATCGCTGCGATCCTCCTGGCCCACAACACCTGGGTCATACGTGCGGCGATCCTCATAATCAGCCCCCTCTGGTTCCTGGCGATCTATCTCGTCCTCGTGCTCATCACCCCCCTGATGGTCCGTCTCCACGACCGCTGGGGAGCGGTCGTGCTCGTCTTCCTCGTCGGCACGGCGGCGCAGATGGACATCTTGCGCTTCGCCAACGACACCCGCTGGGCCGGCCTTGTCAACCTCGTCGTCATCTGGGCTTTCTGTCACCAGCTTGGTTTCTTCTACCGCTCGATGGTGGATTCGAGCCGCCGGTTCGCGTGGATGCTCTTCTGGACCGGGGGCTTCGTGCTTGCTGCGCTGACCGGTACGGGGCTCTACCCCCGGTCGATGGTCGGCGTCCCCGGCGACAACATCTCGAACATGGGACCGCCGACACTCGCGATGGTGGGTCTCGTCCTGCTCCAGTCGGGGCTGGCGCTGCTTCTACGCCCAGGCGTGCTCGAACGCCTCGAGACCAGACGCCGCTGGCAGTGGTTCAACACGGTTGCGAACAACTTCGCGCTGCCGGTCTACCTGTTCCACACCACCGGGATGGCACTCGCCATCGCCCTCCTCTACCTGGTGTTCGGGTACCTCCCACCGTCGGAACCCGACCTCGAGTGGTGGCTCACGCGGCCGCTCTGGCTGCTCCTCCCCCTCGTGTGCACCCTCCCGATCATCTACCTGTTCAGTGGTCGGGTGACTCGTCGTCAGCGGAGCCGCCCGCCGGTCCCGTCGGCGAACTGGTAGGCGCCACGACCGCGCATCGAGAACCTTCCCCAGCGGTCGGGCGTGAACACGTACGCCCGTGGGTAGTCCTCGTACATCCAGCGGGCGACGTTGCGCCGTGTCCAGTCGTTGAGGCCGGCGACCTTGAACCCCCACTCGACACCGCGCCGGTGTTTCATGACCCACAGGAGACGCCGGGAGAAGCGGAGATCCCGGCCCAGGTGGAGGTCGAGTCGCGTCCTGTAGGCCACGGCGGGGTCTGCGACTCCGGCCCCGAGCGTCTCGGCAGCAAGCCGGGCAGAGACGAGAGCCTGTCCGATCCCTTCGCCCGTCATGGGATCGACGAGGCGGGCGGCATCGCCCACCAGCAGGACCCTGCCGCGGCCGACACACGACAGATCGGGGTCCGACGGTATCGGCCATGCCCAGACACGGTCCCCCCCGTCGTCGGGGTCGACTCCACCGATGCGCTCGGCGACCTCGGGGATCCGGAGAAATTCTCGGTAGAGCCTGCCGAGGGCGCCGAGCGTGAACCGGCCCTTCGCCCGGGAAAGCTCCTCACGGCAGACGACTCCGCAGTCCTCCTCGGAGCGCTGCACCCCCACCCCGATGTTGACGCCCCCGCCGGGCATGGGGAAGATCCAGCCGTAGCCCGGGAGCAGTTCGGCAGGGAAGAAGACCGAGAGCACGTCGCTGGGCGGGGAGTCGAGATACTGCCTCACGGCATGCATTCCCGGCATGCGTCCACCGTCTGGTCCGGCGATCGCCTTGCGCACCGCCGAGTAGGCGCCATCCGCGCCGACGACCCACCGAGCTGAGATCGTCTCCCGTCCTGCGCCGGAGCCCATCTCGACGGCCACGCCGTCCTCGTCCTGGACCAGCCTGGTGACCGACACGCCTTCGCGGAGCTTCGCGCCGGCCGCCCTCGCAGCGTCGAGCAGCGCATGGTCCAGCTCGAGTCGCGCCATGACGGCGCACATCATGGCTCCCGGCTCGAGACCTGCATCCATCGGGAGCTCCACACGCGTGCCGTACGGCCCGGTCAGGACGGTGTGCCGAACGGGCTGGACGCGTCCGGAGACGTCGAGTCCGAGCATCTCGATCTCACGCATCGCGGATGCAGTGAGGCCGTCACCACACGTCTTGTCCCTCGGGAACTCGGCCTTGTCGACGACGATGCACTCGAGGCCCTGCCGGAGGGCCCAGACCGCAGTGGCCGAGCCCGCCGGGCCGGCGCCCACGACTACGACATCGGTGTGCATGCCATCGAGCGTACAGGGGCCGCCTACCTGGGTCTCCGCCGTTGTGCAGTCACGACACCTCACGTGCCCGAGTCGAAGAAGCGGAGAATTCGGCCGCCCAGGCGGTCGGGGTCCTGCATCGGGGCGAAGTGGCCCAGTCCCTCGAGAGCGTCGAAGTGCCCGTTCGGCAGTCGTTCGCTCAGGTGTCGCCAGTACTCGATCGGCATCGGGGAGTCCACCGAGTCACTGCCGAGAAGCAGGGTCTCGGCGTCGACCTCGCAGAGGGCCTCGTAGCCGCGGTGGTGAGCACCACCCTCGTACATCCAGGACTCGATCTTCCCGGGACACTTGAGCTCGAACTTGCCGTCTGCGCGGACGGACGAACCGTGGACGATGTAGTCGTCCAGGACCCTGGGGTCCCAGTCCGCCATCGGAGGCTTCGCGGTGAAGCGCTCGCGCATCTCGTCCCTGGAGTCAAAGACCATGCGGCGGCGTCTCGCCCCTTCCGCCAGGAGGTTGGACGAGCTCGTGTCGGTGCCCGGTGGCACCGGAGGAAAGATGATGGGCTCCACGAGGACGAGGCGGTCGAAGAGCCCCGGGGCGCGGGTTGCGGCGAGCACGAGCGTCGCAGCACCCGAGGAATGCCCCGCCGCCGAGACGGTCCCGAGATCCAGTGCCTCGATGACAGCGAGGCAGTCGTCGGCGTAGCGCTCCCACTCGTACGCGCCCGGATCGTCCGGCTTCGCGGAGTCCCCGTGCCCGCGCTGGTCGTAGGCAATGACCCGGTGGTGCGCTGTGAGGTCTTCGGCGATGCTGCCCCAGATCCCAGCGCAGAAGCCGGTGGCGTGGACAAGGAGGACGGGCGGTCCCTGTCCGCCCCAGGTCGTCGTTGCGATGTCGATTCCGGAGGAGGCGACCGTCGGGCCGGGTGCGTTGGGCATCCGGTCAATTCTGGGGGAACGGGGGTAGAGTCCGCCACGCCAGAACGCGATCTGCAAAGGAGACGGCCGTGGCCTACGTGGTCGAGGACTTCGACGAGGACGAGGCGAAACGGCTCTCTCCCTTCGTCACGAACCTCGATCGCCCGGTCTTCGCCCTGCGCAACCTCCCCGAGGTGACGAAGGGCGCCCTCTTCGCACGGTACTCGCGGTCCGACAAGTCTCTGCGCCGGCTCCTCCTCGAGGAGTTCCTCGACGACAGCGGGTCCGTGGTCCCCGAGTCCGCGACCGTGGGTGTTGACCGCGCGGAGGGCCTCTACTCGAGGGTGCTGTCGGACTACGGGGACGACTCCGTCGCCCAGCTCGGCTTCGCGCACGTCGCATGCGAACAGGTGTCGAACATCCTCACCAAGGTGATCGAGCGGGGAAGGCTCGCCGCCTATCTCGAGCAGTCCACGCGCTACGTCCCGTATGACTCCAGACCAGGTGGTCGTTGGCGGTACGCGTTGGAGCCCGAGATCATGGCGTCCGACCTCGCCGGCGACTACACGAAGACGCTCGACGACATGTTCGCCACCTACGTCGACGTTCTCGGGAGTCTCGAAACCTGGCTGCAGGAACGCCATCCCCGGGCACCCGAGGATCCCGAAGGCGTCTGGCGCCGCACGCTCAGGGCGAAGGCCTGCGATGCCGCGCGGGGGCTGCTCCCGGCCTCAACGGTATCGAACGTGGGCATGGCTGCCTCGGGCCAGGCTTTCGAGAGCCTGCTGCTGCGTATGCAGAGCCATCCGCTGGCCGAGGCACGCGTGTACGGAGAGATGCTCGGCGAGGAGCTTGCAAAGGTGATCCCCGCCTTCGTCCGCAGGGTCGGCGTCCCGGACCGGGGCGTCGCCTGGAGCGAGTATCTCGCTGCTCGCCGGGACGAGCTCGGTGCGCTTGCCGGCGAGCTCGGGCTGAGCGCCGAGGAACCTCCGGGTGCTCCACGCGGCAGCGCGTCGGAACTGCCCGCCGGAGAAGGTGTGACCTTGGTCGACTGGGACCCCGACGGCGAGGCCAAGATCCTCGCCGCCTGCCTCTACCCGCACGCGAACCTTCCCGATGGTGACCTCCTCGCGCGTGTCCGCGAGCTCGGGGAGGCAGATCGCGCCAGGATCCTGTCCGCGGCAGTGGGGGAGCGTGCGAATCGCAGGCACAAGCCGGGTCGGGGGTTCGAGCGGGTCGAGTACCGATTCGACGTCGTCGCCGACTACGGCGTGTTCCGCGATCTGCAGCGGCATCGGATGCTGACGGTGGAATGGCAGGAGCTCTCCACGGATCTCGGCTACGAGATCCCCGAGGTCGTCACCGCCGCCGGCCTGCGGGACCTCTATGTGGGTGCGCTCGAGGCCTCGGCCGCCCTTCACAGACGTCTGTGCGACGCCGGGATGTCGCGCCAGGCCCAGTACGCGGTCTCCTTTGCCCACCGGATACGGTTCTGCATGCAGCTCAACGCGCGTGAGGCATTCCACGTGATCGAGCTGCGGTCCTCGCCCCAGGGCCACGAGGCATACCGGCGCGTTGCGCATGCCATGCACCGCCTCATCGCCGAGGTCCATCCCGGCATTGCCGCTGCCATGACCCATGTGGACTCCTCCGATGTCGACCTCGAGCGGCTCGAGGCCGAACGGCGCGCAGAGGCCAGGCGGGCAGCCGCGGAATCCGATTCGTAGACTCGCCGTCGTGGACAGAACGGACAACCCCGAGCTTCGAAACCTCATCGAGACCGCCCTGACCCGTCTGGTTCCCCTCGGCGGGCATCTCGGCATCGAGGTGGAAGGCGCCGGAACGCGTTGGGTGCGGGTCACCATGCCCTTCGACGCGGCGGTCGCCAATCATGTCGGGAACGTCTACGCAGGCGCCTCGTACTGCTTCCTCGAGCTCTGCGGTGGCGCGATCATGGCCGCATCGTTGCCCCTCCGCTGGGTCCCGGTGATCGTCGCGGCCCAGGTCGAGTACCCGAAGGCAGCGAGGAGCGGGCTCGTCTTCGACCACGAGATGCCGGAGGAGACAGCCGAGGCGATCGTCGCCGGTCTCGAATCCGACCGGCGGCATGCACCCGAATACACCCTCGAGGCGACAGACGAGGACGGTGTCGTTGTCGTCCGCGGACGCTTCACGTACCGGTACCTGAGGATCGAGGGGAGTTGAGGTGACGCTGGGCTTCGGGGTCTTCGCCCCGCAGGGATGGAAGACCGAGCTGGGTGCGCTGCCGAGCGCGTCCGCCCAGTGGGAGAGGTGTCTCTCCACGGCGCTGGCGGCAGAGGCCGGTGGGTTCGACTCGGTCTGGGTCTACGACCACGTGCACCCGATACCCGATCCTGCTTCACCCGATCCCGTGTTCGAGTGTTGGACGGCGACGGCCGCTCTCGCCCAGGCGACATCGACGATCCGCCTCGGCCAGATGGTGGGTTGCATCGCCTACAGGGAGCCGGCCCTCCTCGCGAAGATGGCGGCAACCGTGGACGTGATCTCGGGCGGCAGGCTCGACTGGGGAATCGGTGCCGGATGGTACTGGCACGAGTTCGAGGCGTACGGGTTCCCCTGGGGGACACCCCGGGAAAGGATCGGGCGCCTGCGTGAGGGCGTGGAGATCGTCGAATCGATGTGGACGCAGGAGCGCACCGACTACGAAGGCGACTGGTACCGATGCGTGGACGCGCGCTGCCTTCCCCGGCCCGTCCAGAGTCCCCGACCGCCGATCTGGATAGGGGGCTCGGGCGAACAGCTCACATTGAGGGTCGTCGCCCGCCACGCCGACTACAGCAACTTCGGGGGTAAGCCCGAGGAGTTCGCCCACAAGTGTGGTGTGCTGAGGCGCCACTGTGAGGAGATCGAGCGCGACCACACGACCATCGTCAAGAGCATCCACCAGGATTGCATCGTCGGCGAGGACGAGGCGGACGTCCAGCGCAAGGTCGACGCGAGGATGGAGAAGTGGGGTCCGGTGACTGGGGAGCCCGAGGACTCCTACAGGCGGGGACACCTCGTCGGGACTCCCGACCAAGTCGTGGACAGGATCGCCGAGTACGCAGCGGTCGGCGCAGGCTATTTCGTCATGTGGCTGCCCGACTTCCCGAGTCACTCGACTCTGGACCTCATCGTTTCGGAGGTGCTGCCGAGGGCGAGA
>QWHP01000175.1 GCA_021404985.1 Actinobacteria bacterium ATB1 | reverse complement strand
CCACGGGAGGTACGGCCGCAGCAGCCGATAGGCCGGGCCGACGAACTGGTGCGGCGCGACGAACGTAAGCGCACCGATGACGCCACAGTATGCGCCGACTGCCCACTGAAATAGCCCGAGCCGCAGCGCGATCACGTTGCGCCTGGACGCCCCGGCTGGTGGGGTATGCACTACCAGACACCCTGGCGCACGGTCGCCGTCTTGCCCACTCGGGATGTTCCGCACGGCCAGCGGCACGGCTATCGCCGGCGTCCCGTCCCGCTCCATCCAGTGCACTCCGCTGGCCCCGAACTCAGGATGTAGCGTACGGCAAGTTTCGTGCCGAGCGTGTGAACATCTGGTGAAGCACAGGCGGTCACCGGGGGTTGGATCAGGCTGGTTGGGGGTGGATGTTCCGCGGGAGACAGTTTTTGCGCCGCCTCGCCGGTATCCTGGGAATATTCTGTCAGGCGCCGCCCAGAGGCGCGCCCGGGTGCGCCGATGCCGAGCAGAGATACAGTCCTCTCACAGGCATCCTGTAGCGCCAGAGGCCGGGCAGTGGACGGAAGACGAGTTGCTGGGTCAGGGCGAAGCTCCCACCGGCGATGTCCCCGTCCACGAGGTTGGCGTTGCGGGCCTGGAGGTCAAGTGGAGTCATGACGTGGCGTGCGACGATGCACTCCCGGAACCCGGGCGCCAGTTCCTCGATGCGTGCCTCGAGCCGGTCGGCGAAACCCTCCTTTGCAGCGGGCCAGGCTGGCGCGAGGTCATCTTCAGCGTCCCCCCTCGGTGAAGCAGGGACGTGCGTGTATCCCCAGACGGTCGCGAGTCCGGCAGGGGCGCGGGTCGGGTCGGCGACCGTCGTCTGACCGAGCAACAGGTACGGATGACGGGGGATCAGGCTTCGGTGGACCTCGTTCGCATACCGGGACATGTCGGCGTTGGAGTCTCCGAGGTGGACGGTGCCCGCGTCACGAGCCTCGGGCGAGTTCCATGGGATGCCTTCGCGGATCGTCCAGTCCACCTTGAAGACACCCGAGCCCCACCTGAAGTGGCGGAGCCGGGACCGCACCTTGTCGGGCAGATGCTCCTCTCCCACGAGCTCAGTCAGCAACGCGGGCGCGGAGACGTCGCCGAGTACCGCGCGGCGGGCAGGTATCTCGGTGCCGTCCTCCAGGACGGCCGAGACGGCACGCCCGGCACGCACAGAGATCCTGGCGACACGGCTCCGGCAGCGGACCTCACCGCCGAGTCCCTCGAGGCGGCGCACGAAGGCCTCGGCGAGCTTCCCGGCACCTCCCCTCGGGGTTGGCCAGCCTGTCGACTGACCGACCCAGGCGAGGATCGCACCGGCGAGCCCGCTCCCGGGTGCCTCGGGGGCGAGATCCGAGTGGAGGGCAAGTCCTGTGAGCATCCGGTGGGTGGCCGGGTCGGAGAAGTGATCCTCCCCGAGGGTCTCGATCGACGAGATCAGGGTGCGCATCAGATCCGGCAGCCGGTCGCGCAGCCTCCAGGCGATCCGCGTGGCGGCCACGACGTCGGGGACCGGTGACATGAGTTGGGCGAGGAACGGGTCCTCGATCTGGCACCAGATCGCGACGAAGTCGCGCCATGCGTCTCCGTCGCCGGAGGAGAGCGCGTCGAGGCCCTCTGCCGTGCCCGCCACGTCACGACACATGACGGCCGTGCGCCCGTCCGGACCGGGGTGGGCGTTGTGCAGCGGCGCCTCCGCCCACTCGAGGCCGACCTCCTCGAGCCGGAAGGACCTGAGCACCGGCGACGCCTTCGCCAGTGGATGGAAGCTCGAGAACGTGTCGTGCACGACACCAGGGAGCGTCAGCTCGTCCGAACGAACAGCGCCACCGGGACGGTCCGCCGCTTCGAGGACGAGCACGTCCCAACCCTCCCGGGCGGCACATATCGCGGCGGTCAGCCCGTTCGGACCGGAACCGACGACGACGACGTCCGGTCCTGGACCCTTCATTCCGAGGTCCCGGCCGGGGCGGGCCGAAGCCGCGAGTACCACCGCCTGAGCGCAGCGGGGAGCCGTTCGAGCGGGAAGAACGCGAGGATGCAGACCGTATGGGGAAGGAAATGGATTCCGATCGTGGCGTACGTCATCGTGTGGAGCATGACGACACCGAAGAGGGCAAACGCGCGCAGCGGCCCGCGGCGCATCACGAGCACGATCGCGAAGAGCTCGAAGCCCACGAAGGCCCACTGGGACGCGACCAGGATCCAGCTCGGTTCGAGGAGCATGTCGCCGAACCAGGTGCCACGGCGCAGGATCGCACGTGCGAACGTGGCGCTCTGCATCCACTCGATCCCGCCGTGCTGGAGCTTCGCGACAGCCGACAGGGGATAGGCGAGGAGGAACGTCACCTGGATCAGCCGGATCGCCCAGCCGTTCCAGACTGCGGCGTTGGCGCCGCGGCGGGGCGTCAAGGAGAAGGCGAGAAGCGCAACCAGGATCGTGAGACGGTCGTGATCGACCTTCGCCCAGGAGAAAGCCCAGACCAGCCAGAGCGTGTAGGACACGAGCACCACGGCCGAGGTCGTGCGGGCCAACCGGTCCGACACGGCGGCTGCGATCCCGGCGGCGCAACCAACGGCGACGACGGCAAGGACGACGCGCAGCGCGGCCGGCCCCGGCGGTTGGAGGCCGAAGAGGCGGGCGAGCCCGATCGGTTGCCAGAAGCTCTCCGGGGCGTGGCCGTGGCCGAGCATCCAGAGGTCGGCGCGGAGCTGGATCAGGATCGCGGAGAACAGGAACACCGAGAGGACCCGCGTCCGCATGGGCGAGATCGGGGCGAACCAGTAGCGGTTCCAGACGTCCGCCAGCTTCCTCCCCGCATCGCGGGCGGTTCCGCGACGGGCAACGTAGTCCGGGGAGGTCCGCGCTGTCATTCCGGCCCCCATTCGCCGACGACCTCGACGATGGGCTCCGTCGGGACCCCGTCCACGATGCGCGACCCGACCAGGACCATCTCGAGCCGTTCGATTTGCTCCCCGGGGTCCGAGACGCGGGAGTTGTAGGAGCGGGCCAGGTCACCCAGCTTGTCCGGATCCGCGGAGACGGTGTCGAGCTGACCCTCGACCTCGGCGCGCCGCAGGCCGAAATCGAGGGCGTCGAGCTCGGTTCGTGTGCCCCCGGCGAGGTCTGCCTGAAAAGTGACGCGCACGACCCTCCCAGTCGGCTTCGTTGCGGCCGCGAACATCCGGAAGGGCGCGAAGGGCCAAGCGTCGTCGGTCCAGGCGAAAGTGCCCATGATGACGGACACGAGGAGCCCGATGGTCAGCACGTTCCTCCACGCACGGCCGAAAGACACCGAGGCAGGGGTGGCTTCAGGCCCCTCGGGTCCGGCCGCAGACGCGACCTCTCCGTCCCTGCCGGCCTCCCCCGACCGCGTCCCGATCTCGACCATCGTCAAGAGACTAACGGGCGGGTGGGGAGGCGTAGGGTTCTGCAGCGTGGTCGACTTGCCGGAGGAGCTGGTGCAGCTAGACAGGGAGGTGGTCGCATGCCGCGCGTGCCCGCGCCTCGTGGCCTGGCGCGAGCAGGTCGCAGCCGAGAAGCGGAGGGCGTACGCCGCGTGGGACTACTGGGGGAGACCTGTTCCGGGCTTCGGGGATCCCTCGGCCCGCGTGGTCGTCTTGGGCCTCGCCCCCGCGGCGCACGGTGCCAACAGGACCGGGAGGATGTTCACGGGTGACCGGAGCGGCGACTGGCTGTACGCGTCGCTCAACCGGACGGGGTTCTCGAACATGGCCGTGTCCAGAGCCCGGGACGACGGCTTGGAGCTGACGGATGCCTGGATAACGGCTGCCGTCCGCTGCGCCCCGCCTGCGAACAAGCCCAGCGTCGAGGAGAGAGATACGTGCCGTGGCTTCCTCGAACGCGAACTTCGTCTCCTGCGCCGGCGGAGAGTGTTGGTCGCCCTCGGCGCCTTCGCGTGGGACGCAGCCCTTCGGGTACTGGGGCCGGTCAGACCCAAGCCGCGTTTCGGCCATATGGCCGAGGCGATGTTCCCTGACGGCACTTCACTGGTCGGGTCCTACCACCCGTCCCAGCAGAACACGTTCACGGGCAGGCTCACCGAGCCGATGCTCGACGCGGTGTTCGACCGCGCCAAGAAGCTGCTTTGACGACGTTCTGAGAGACCCCGGCCCGGACGCCGATCCGTCACTCGAGTGGCTCGGGGAAGCGACGCCGGCGGACCTTCGGCCGCCGGGGTAGAGGCCTGACCTCCGGGGGCGGTCCCGACGGACCGGGGGTGAACGGCCGCGTGACGAAGCGTGCGTGGCCCGGCCCGATCTCGCTCGGGTGCCGGCGGAAGAAACGTGCCAACGCCTTCTTTCCCTCGTTCGTCCCAACCCATCGAACCGATCTGCTATGGGGAGATCGGTCGCGCCGGCGCGTCTATGAGGGTTCGGTACGAGCCGGGATCACTCCGGAGAACGAGATTGCTGCCGGGACATCTCGGACAGGAAGGCCGCTTCCCCGCCGCATGCCTCGATCCCTTGTCTGCGCAGCTCCTCGGCCTCGTCCGCCTGCTCCTCGACGACGTCCTGGCTCGGGTTCCGTGACGGAGCGAGCTCCTCGGCCATGCGCGCGGCGTGGTCGAGGAACGCAGCGACCGCCTCCTCGCACGTGCCTTCGCCGGAGCCGTCGCCTTCACCGCCTGTGCAGCCCAGGAAGCCTGACATCGAGATCAGGAGTGCGATCCAGACCACCAGGCGTGCCGGATATCCATCCATCGCCGGGGACTGTAGCGAACGCGTGTTTCGGCCCTGCTGGCGTGGGCCGGCAGTGGCAGGGCCGGCGACAGTGCGCGCCGAAGCAGGTCGCATGACACGTCCCGATCTGTCGCTGGTGACCGTCAGCACGAACGAGGCCGATCTCGTGAAGGAGTGCTTCGCGTCCGTACACCGGAACAAGGGCGATCTCGCGATCGAGCACATCCTGGTCGACAACGTGTGCACCGACGGATCGGCCGACGTCGCCCGTGCCGAGAACCCCGACGCCGTGGTGATCAGGACTCCGGAGAAGATGGGCTTCGCTCCGAACTCGAACCTCGGGCTGAAGGCCGCAACCGGTCGGTATCTGGGGCTGCTCAACCCGGACACGATCACGCACGAGGGCGCACTGCAAAGACTCGTCGGAGCGCTGGACTCGGACCCCGCCGTCGGCATCGTCGGACCGCGCCTGCTGAACTTCGACGGGTCGGTCCAGCTCTCGGTGCGCCGCTTCCCCACCCTGGCGTCGTTCCTGGTGCGCAGAACCCCGTTGCGCGCCCTGGCACGCAACGGCAGGTGGGACAAGCGTCACCTGAACGCTGATTTCGACCACGAGCGGACGCAGGAAGTGGACTGGATGCTCGGAGCCGCCCTCGTCGCCCGGCGCGAGGCAGTCGACGATGTCGGCATTCTCGACGAGGGGCTCCCGCTCTACGTGGACGACATCGACTGGTGCCTGCGCATGCACAAGGCCGGCTGGGGCGTCCTCTACGTCGCCGATGCCGAGATCTCCCACATTCACCAGGCAGTGAGCGACAAGCGTCTGCTCTCGCGCAACACCTGGCTGCACATGCGCTCCATGGCTCACTTCACGCGCACGCATGGGCTGCGCCAGGTGGTCCTCGGCGGCCGGCCCTCGTACTGAGCCCGCGCTCCGGACGGGATTCATCTGGAGTCGGCCGTGGCATCGTGCGAAGCTTGGGGAATGAGCGATTCGATCCACGATGTGGCACCCGGCACCCCCGTAGTCGTCGGCTCGACCGTGGTCCCCATGCCCGAGATCGGCCCCGAGGACCGCGTCGTTCCCGTCGTGCGTACCGGCGACCTCCTCGTCCTCGGTGCGGACGCGTGCCGGGCGGCAGAGGAAGCCGTGGCCGAAGCGCATGCCGCCTTTCTCGCGCTCGCCGCTTGCAGTCCCAAGGAGATCTCGACCTTCTTCGAGTCGTTCGCCGACCTCGTCGGCGACGATGGTGTCTGGGGAGAGGTGGCAGAGGCGAACGCGCGCGACGTCGAGGACGCCCGCTCGCGAGGCCGGTCGGTAGGACGCCTGGCCGTGAGCGAGAAGATGCGTGCCGGGATGGTCGACGGACTGCGCGGGTGGGCGCGCGCGCCGAGCCGCGTGGGCGAGGTCGTCGAGGAGCGCCGCGAGGAGACCTGGGCCGTCCAGCGCAGGCTCGCACCGCTCGGCGTTGTCGCCTTCGTGTTCGAAGGGCGCCCGAACGTAATCGCAGATGGAGCGGGCGTTCTCCGAAACGGCAACACCGCCGTCATGCGTATCGGCGGGGACGCCCTCGAAACGGCGTTGACCATCGAGAGCAAGGCTCTTGCCCCCGCCCTCGAGGCCTCGGGACTGCCGGCGGGTGCGGTCCGGCTCGTGCGGAGCCGAGGGCACGCTGCCGGGCAGGCGCTCTTCACCCTGCCCGACGTCCGCCTCGCCGTCGCGCGAGGATCCGGTTCGACCGTCGCGCTGCTCGGTGCAGTCGCA
>QWHP01000174.1 GCA_021404985.1 Actinobacteria bacterium ATB1 | reverse complement strand
GATCAAAAAACCGCCAGCTCACAAACTTGCAATTTACAAACCGGCAATTCGCAAGAAACCTATTCGTGAGCGTTTAGCCAAGCTTGGAGTTCTTCGAGAGAGTGAACGTCTAGCGCGAAGTCGCCTAGCGCTTCCAGCTTATCCAGGGGAAGCTCCCGAATTTGCTGTTCGATTTCTGTCGCAAGCTCGCCGCAGTCGCGCCGTAGAACTTTCAACAGCATTGTGGCAATACCACGCGATTCACCACGCGCCTCGGCGATCCGTTCCACGGAAGTAACGTAGGGCATCGATAACTCCTCTTCCAATGCGCTCAACTCGCGTACAAACTCCACGCTCAGATTCTCAGGCAAACTCCTCATCCAATCGATCAAGCGGAACATCTCGCGGAAGTGGACGCTTCCTTCGCGCCTCTGGAGGTCCTCAGGACGCGCCTCTTCGAGGAAGAGGTGTGCGGAATCGATTCGTTGCGCAGGTATGCCGAGGAACTCTACGGCTCCCGGGATCCGCTGGCCATCTGTCCCAGCGAGAATCCGGTGTCCGTGGAGAGACGACCAGCTCTTCGTAACGGTCGGTCCCTACAAGCGCATCCTTCTCCTACCCCAGAGCCTGAATCGGCGTGACGTGAGCCAAGTGGGCATGCGAGACGACCGCCTCGAGATCCGCTTCGGGAGCGCGGATGTTGCGTCTGCCTGACCCCGAGGCCGGGGCGCCGATCGCGGAACGGGACGAACGCGGCCCTGTCCGGGGGTCCGTCGAACGGGCCGACCCGGCCCAGGCGGAACCCGGCCAAGAGACACCCCTCGTCGGAGGCAACGTCGCCCCCTTCGTCCCCCGGGAGCCGAGAAACCCGCTCTTCATGCAGCCCCCGGGGATCGGCGGTGTGGTCGAGCCTCTAGGGCCCCGCCGCAGGTCGAAGGCCCAGCGAATCGGCGGCAGCACCCCGGACGGCCGAATACGCCGCCGGGATCCGGAGGATCGCCCGCGTCCCGTCGGACAGTCGCGGCAGGTGGACTGCCAAGCGTGCCCGTTCGCGCTGGCGTTCTCGGCCGTGCAGAACACGCGCCCAGAAACCTTCGACCATCTCCTCGGCGCGACCAAAGAGCTGGTGGCAGCCGCGAGATCCTTCATGGAAGGCATCGAGGTAGCACTCGACCGGCCGCGGGCGGACCCAGCGGCCGGCGTGGAGCACTTCGAAGTCCAGTAGGTCGAGAACTCAGGTCGAGGGCTGGATCTCGATCTTGCGAGGCTGGGCCTTCTCCTGCTTCGGGATCGTCACGGCGAGCACGCCGTCGTCGAACGAGGCTGTGACCTCGTCAGCGTTCGCGTCCTTGGGCAGGGACAGATTCCGCTCGAAGCGACCGAGGCGCGTCTCGCGCCTGAGCCAGTTCTCGCCCTCCTCGGTGCTCTTCTCGAGGCGCTCACCCTTGATCGTGAGCACTCCGGCGCGAACCGACACATCCACCTCTTCGGGAGTGAGACCCGGGAGGTCGACGTCGACCACGTACTCGTTCTCGCGGTTGAGGACGTCGAGCGTGGGTACGAACCCGGACTTGGGGGCGTCAAACCCCTGCCGAAACAGATCGAAGAGGTCCGAGGACCACGGATCCCAACGCGTCAGCTGCATGTCCTGCTCCTTTCCTCGGGTATGTTCTCGCACATATCTAAGCACAACTGTGTCAACATTTCTGTGCGCCATGCTATTCCTGATTATGAGTATTTGATGCTCAAAATTTCTCGTAGGACAGACATGTGGCCAGACTGGCCGACATAGAATCGGTGCCATGTCTGAACTGCCGGTACTCCCGTTGCGCGATTCCGTGGTGTTCCCGGGGATCGTGATGCCTGTCCTGGTCGGCCGGCCCAAGACCAAGGCATTGGTCGAGGCCGTCATGTCCGGCGATGCCGACGAGAAGCAACTGGTCGCGGTCACGCTGCGCGATGCGTCCCTGGAGGACCCGAGCGCAGGAGATTTGCACGAAGTCGGGACCCTCGCACGGATAATCCAGCTCCTCAAGCTCCCCGACGGCTCGATCCGCGTCGTCATCGAGGGCATGGAGCGGGTTCACGTGGACGCTGTCACTCAGGACGATCCGTTCCTGCAGGCGCAGGTGACGCCGCTGTCCTCGCTCGATGCCGACTCGCCCTCGGCACACGCCACGTTGCGGTCCGTCCTTGCGGCTTTTCGCCGCATGGCCGAGCTCGCTCCCTACCTGCCCGAGCAGCTCGTCACCGCGGCGATGAACGTGAGCGAGCCCGAGGCGTTCGCGGAGTTCCTCTCGGCGAACGTGAACGTCGGTACAGATGTGCGCCAGGACCTTCTCGAGACACTTGACGTTCCCGCCCGTCTCGGGAAGCTCCTTCGGATCCTGAACGAGGAGGTCGGGCTGCTCGAGATGGGGTCCAAGATCACCGAACAGGTCCAGGGCGAGATTGACGAGCAGCAGCGCGAGTTCGTGCTGAGGCGACAGCTCGATGCGATCAGGCGGGAGCTCGGTGAGGACGACGAGACGGCCGAGTATGCCGATCTGGCGGCACAGATCGAGGAACGCCCGATGCCCGAAGAAGCTCGGTCCGAGGCCCTGCGCGAGCTGCGCCGCCTCGAGAAGATTCCGTCGGCCTCACCGGAGCACTCGGTGATCCGGACGTACCTCGACTGGATGCTCGAGATGCCGTGGGGGAACTACACCGAAGACAGGATCGACGTCGCGCAGGCGCGCCGCATCCTCGACGATGACCACCTCGGCCTCGAGAAGCCCAAGGACCGAATTCTCGAGTATCTGGCCGTGCGCAAGCTCAAGGACGACATGCGGGGCCCCATCCTGTGCTTTGTCGGGCCGCCCGGAGTGGGGAAGACGTCGCTGGGCAAGTCGATAGCGCGTGCTCTCGGCCGCAACTTCGTGCGGATGAGCCTCGGCGGCGTCAGGGACGAGGCGGAGTTGCGCGGCCACCGGCGCACCTACATCGGGGCGATGCCGGGACGTGTGGTCACGGCACTCCGGAGGGCAGGTTCGATGAACCCGGTCATGATGCTCGACGAGGTCGACAAGCTCGGAGCGGACTACCGCGGCGATCCCGCCGCCGCGCTCCTCGAGGTGCTCGACCCCGCACAGAACGACACCTTCAGGGACCACTACCTCGACGTCCCCGTCGACCTCTCGGGTGTCCTCTTCATCGCAACCGCGAACGTCGAGGACACGATTCCCGCCCCTCTCCTCGACCGCATGGAGGTCATCCGCCTGCCTGGCTACACCGAGCCCGAGAAGAGGGGTATAGCCGAGGGCTATCTGGTGCCACGCCAGCTCATCGAGCACGGCGTCGCGCAGGAGGGCGGCGGCGCGGCACAGGTGGTCGTGACGGACGAGGCGATAGACGAGGTGATCGCGTCGTACACGCGAGAGGCAGGTGTCAGGGGACTCGAACGCCAGATCGCGACGCTGGTGCGCAAGGCCGCGAGAGAGATCGTGGAAGGTGCGGAGACACCCTTGACGGTCGACAAGGACCTTGTGCGCTCGTACCTGGGACCGGAGGCGTTCGAGCCCGAGGTCGCTGCCGAGCAGGACGAGATCGGAGTTGCGACAGGGCTCGCATGGACCCCGGCTGGGGGCGGTGTGCTCTTCGTCGAGGTGGCCGTGATGCCCGGCACCGGCAAGCTCACGATCACGGGCCAGCTGGGTGACGTGATGCAGGAGTCGGCGCAGGCCGCGATCACCTGGGCGCGAAAGCACTCGGCCGATCGGGGGTTCGACCAGGACTGGGCCGACAGGCACGATGTCCACATCCACGTTCCCGCAGGGGCCATCCCCAAGGACGGGCCCTCGGCCGGCATAACGATGACCACCGCCCTCGTCTCGGCGCTCTCGGGACAGCCCGTCCTGCGCAAGGTGGGGATGACCGGTGAGATAACGCTGCGGGGAAAGATCCTGCCGATCGGAGGCGTCAAGGAGAAGCTGCTGGCGGCGCACCGAGCAGGCCTGCGCAAGGTCCTGATTCCGGCCCGGAACGTCAAGGACCTCGACGACGTACCCGACTTCGTGAAGGACGATCTCGAGATCGTGGCGGTGGAGAGCATGTCCGACGTGTTGGACCACGCTCTCGCACCATCACCGAGCGGGTGAGAGCCCGGCCAAACGGTCATATGCACGCCCCGATCTGCCGATAGAGAACCGACTTCTCCAGCGGGGGTGCAGACATCGACTTCGTCGGCGACCTGACGAACACCATCACATTGGAGGGAAACGGTACGTCGGCCGAGGATCCGGTCGCGTTCGTCCGTGCTCTCGTGCACGAGCTGAGATCGGCCATCGGTGCCGTCTCCGGATTCACCCGGCTCGCGCGCGACGACCTCGAGTCCCGGCACCCGGAGTGCTTGGACGGGGAGGTCGGCCGGTATCTCGTTCTCATCGCCGAGGCGGGAGCGAGGTCGGAGCGGTTGCTCGCAGACGCTCTCGACTACACGGCCCGCACGAGCGGTCCCCCCAACGTCAAGGACGTGGAGCTTGGGCGCGTTGCGGACGAGGTGAGAGCGAGGCTGGAACGTGACCTCAGGCGAACGGGCGGGCGCTTCCATGCCGATGTGGAGGGAGTCCACATCGCCGCGGATCCGGAGATGCTCGCCGACATGCTCGAGGAGCTCGTAGGGAACTCCCTCCGATTCACGCGGGACGCTGCCCCCCTGATCGTCCTCTCGGCATCAGAGCTGGAGGGCGGACACGTTCTGACGGTGGCGGACAACGGACGCGGCTTCCGACCCGAGATGACCGAACGGCTCTTCGACCTCTTCTGCGCCCACGGCGAGAGGGCCGGCACGGGTACGGGACTGGCGATCTGCAGGAGGATCGTCGACATGCACGGGGGAACGATCCGCATCACCTCGGTACCCGGAAACGGGACTGTTGTCGCCGTGGAGTTCCCTGCCCCGAGGGGTGCGGAAGCTGAGACGGATGCGCTCTGACGACCTCACCGTCCTGCTGGTGGAGGACTCCGATTCGGACGCGGACCTGCTCGTACTGCAGCTGGCAAAGCATGGGGTTCGGAGAGTCGCACGCGTTCCGTCGGTCACCGACGGGCTTTCCTGCCTGGGGAAGGCGCGGTTCGATCTCGTGGTGACGGACCTGTCACTGCCCGATGCGTCGGGGGTCGAGGCCGTCCGTGCGTTCGTCTCCGTGGCACCGGAGCTTCCGGTCGTCGTCATGACAGGGTTCGACGACAGCGATCTCGCCATTGAGGCTGCCCGCATCGGTGCCCAGGACTACTTCGTGAAGGGGACACCGATCGAGGTGATCGTTCGCAAGATGCGCGAGGCTGTCGTGAGGGAGCACCGCCGTCTGCAGATCCTCGAGAGCAAGGACGGCTACCTGGCAAAGGTGTCCCATGAGCTGCGGAGCCCGCTCGGCGCGATCATCGGCGGCCTCCAGGTGCTGCACGACGGCGACGCCGGAGATCTGTCGGACGAACAGCATCACTTCGTAGATCTGGTTCGCCGAAACGTGATCTACCTCCGGACGCTCGTGGAGGATCTCCTCGACGCGGAGGCAATCGAGCACGACAATCTGAGCGTCGTTCCGGTCAAGGTCGATGCAGCCGAACTGGTCACCGAGACCGTTGACGAGTTGTCGGTGCTCGCCTTCGACGCGTCCGTTCGCATAACCACGGGCATGCCGGTCCGCCTGGCCGAGGTATGGGCGGACAGAAAGCGCCTCAAGCAGGTCCTCACCAACCTACTGATGAACGCGATCGACTTCACTCCGGCCGGGGGTGAGGTCCAAGTCCGGCTCGAGGAATCGGCAGGCGTCGTGCGCTTCGACGTCCGCGATTCGGGCCCGGGGGTGCGGCCCGAGGAGGCCGAGCTGATCTTCCTCAAGCACCGCCAAGGTTCGGGCAACGCGTCTGGGGTGAGGCGAGGAAGGTCCGGAGTGGGGCTGGGTCTGCACATCGTCCGCGAGATCGTGGAACGCCAGGGAGGGGAGGTCTGGGTGGTCTCCGAGCCCGGTTCGGGCGCGACATTTGCGTTCACCGTGCCTGTGGCCCCCCCGGAGCTACCCGTGCCGGTTAGTCTCCCAGCGTTTGGCAACGAGACGGACCAAGAGAAGAGGCACGCACGCGCCTGAGCGATGGGCCATCGGCGTCGATGCCGGGGGATCGAAGATCGCAGGAGGCTTGGTCGACTCTGCGGGAGGTGTCGCAGCGCGGCTCCAGGTGACGACACCTGACCGGGCGGAAGAGGCGGTCGATGCCTTGACCGACGTGGTCGAAGCGCTCGTGTTGGAAGCTGCAGGAGTGCACATCACGGGTGTGGGACTCGGGCTGCCGGGACTCGTCGAGCGGCGCACGGGGAACTTCGTCTACGGGCCGAACTTCCCGGTACGCGACATGTCGATCGCAGCGGTCGTCTCCGAGAGAGTGGGCCTCGGCGTGACGTCCGACAACGAGGGGAACGCCGGCGCCCTCGCCGAGCACCGACTCGGTGCCGGACGGGGTTTCGACGACATCGTCTACATGGCGATGGGAACCGGGATCGCGGGCGGTGTGATCGCGGGAGGTCGTCTCCTGAGGGGTGCGCACGGTTGGGCAGGCGAGTTCGGGCACATGCTGGTCGACGAAGACGGCCTGCTCTGCACTTGCGGACGCCGCGGATGCTGGGAGACCGTGGCGTCGGGTCGTGCGCTGGCCGCCATTGTGGGCGGAGAGCTCGGCGAGGACGGTCTCGATGCGAGCGCCCCCGAAGTCTCCGGCCACCTGGACGGCTTCGCGTCTCAGGTGGCGATCGGGCTCCAGAACCTCGTTCAGGCGTTCGATCCGAGCGTCATCGTGCTCGGCGGCGGCCTCGCCGCCCTCGGGGACAGGCTTCTCGCCCCGATCCGTGCGGCGCTCGACGAGCGTTTGAGCGGCCGATCCCATCGCGAGCCTCCGCAGTACCATGGCTGCAATGGCGGACGTGCAGGAGCTGTCGCACCCGGTCTGCCTGGAGGACACATGGAATTCCGACGTATCGAGAACCTCCCCCCCTATGTCTTCGCGACTGTCGACGCCCTCAAGATGAAGCTGCGGCGAGGTGGAGAGGACGTGATCGACCTCGGTTTCGGGAACCCGGACATCCCGTCCCCCGACATCGCCGTCGACAAGCTCTGTGAGGCGGCACAGAACCCGCGGAACCACCGATACTCCGCCAGCCGGGGGATCCCGAAACTCCGCAAGGCGGCGACCGATCTCTACATGCGACGGCCCGGTGACGGAGTTCTCGTGCCGACGCCGTCCTACCCGATCCACCAGTTCGCCCCCGTGCTCTCGGGGGCCTCCGTGACCCAGGTTCCTCTGGGACCCCAAGTGCGGGACTTCTTCGAGAACCTCGAGGAGGCATATCGCCGCGCCTGGCCACGACCACGCGTGATCATCACATCGTTCCCCCACAACCCCACGACCTACTGCGTGGACGTGGATTTCTGGGAAAGGCTCGTTGCGTTCGCCCGCGAGAACGAGATCGTCCTCGTGCACGATTTCGCGTATGCAGACGTGTACTTCGACGGGTACAAGCCCCCGAGCATCCTCGAGGTGCCGGGCGCCTCCGACGTCGCGGTCGAGCTCTACACGCTGACCAAGTCCTTCTCGATGGCCGGATGGCGCGTGGGATTCCTGGTCGGGAATGCCGCCGTGATCTCCGCCTTGCAGAAGCTCAAGTCTTACCTCGACTACGGGACCTTCCAGCCGATCCAGATCGCGGCGATCGTCGCGATGAACGAGGCGGCGGAGTATCCGAAGGTTGTCTGCGACATCTACAAGTCTCGTCGGGACGCGCTGTGCGACGGGCTCGAGCGCATCGGTTGGCAGAACGTGGAACGTCCCCAGGGGACGATGTTCGTCTGGGCTCCCATACCGGAGGAGTTGGGCAAGATGGGCTCGCTCGAGTTCGCGGTCGAGCTGATCGAGGAGGCTCACGTCGCCGTGTCGCCGGGAGTCGGCTTCGGCCCGGGCGGGGACGCCTATGTCCGGTTCGCGCTCGTGGAGAACGAGCAGAGGATCAAACAGGCAGTGAGAGGGATCAAGAGCTTCCTCGAGAGCCGGACCTGAACGGGTAGCGGCGGCCTCGCCTGGTCATACCGACTGCGTGGTGCGCGGGCGGGACCCCGTCGCCCCCGGTGTCCGCAGGTCGAGGGTGGCGTGGATGCCGTGGAGGCAGAAGTCGACGGCTGCATCCACCACCTCATCCTGTCGGGCCTGCCGCTCGGGCGCGTCGAGTGCCATGAACTGGCTGAAGAAGTTCATCGTGATCGTGGTGATGCCGTGCGCCATGTAGTGGGCATCCCGTTGCGGTAGCAGGCCGAGGGCGATCGCCTCTTCGAGGTGGCGGGTGGTGTCGTGCACGGCGATCTCGACAGCGGCGCCGTAACGGTCGACGTATGCCTTGTCGACAGCGGCGAACTCGAA